>CALOED010000314.1:0-2012 GCA_942492005.1 uncultured Saprospiraceae bacterium | reverse complement strand
CTAAAATGTACGCTCGAAATACTTTTTACTTTACTAATGCAGTGCCGCAGCACAGCAAGGTAAACCAAGGCTTGTGGCGAAAATTGAGGATTATATTTTACATCATCACACGACGAGTAAAAAAATTGAAAATCTCTGTTTTTTCGGGATGTGTATTCAAAGAGAATGACCCTTATTTTATCCATGAAATTAGAGACGAATCGCTGCAATTGCCAACGCTATTTTGGAAAGTAATTTACTATATCAATCAAGATAAAGAGCTTTGCCGAACGGCTTTTTTAGTCGGACAAGCAGGGTTATTAAAATCAGAAAACGTCATTCGTCAGGCTAGGGGAGTGGAAGAGGAGGGGGCGTTTATGGATTTTGAATTTGGAGATACGTTTCAAGTAAATGTAAATTGGATAGAAGAATTAACGGGTTGTACTTTTGAGCCTGCAAAGGAAGTTTTTAAAGACAATCGTTCGGAAAACACGATTCTTGAAGAAGTACAGGTCAGAAGCGTGAATGCTGCAAATAAGGCTTCTAATATTCAGGGTTTGCAGTTGTAAGAATATAAAAATGAATAAAATTTAATTCCTAACTTTTAAGAAAGAATAAATGACACTTTCATCTCGTGGCGAAAAAGCGTCTCACTCGGTATTGCGAGTAGATATGGATAAGTTTTTTGAAGCTGTTGAAAACCAATACGATGCGGAAACAAATCCGAAGGGAACTTTCCCGCTGAATATGGCTGAAAATCGGCTGACATGGCATATTTTAAACCAAAAAATCCATGAAATCGCCCACGAAAATCTTGCTCCAGAATGGGTAGCAGGCTATACTTCGGGGCAAGGTGCGCCTCCTTTTAGAGAAGCTATTGCAGGTTTTTTGAGCGAATTTTTGACCAATTGCCCGATTGACCCGAATCATATTGCGTGTTCTGCTGGCGCAACGAGTATCATCGAATTGACAGCCTTTGTGTTAGGCGAAGCAGGCGATGTTGCCGCCTTTCCTGCGCCGTGTTATCCGGTTTACAAACAAGATATTGGCAATGTTTCGGAAGTAGAGCGGTACGATATTATCACGCATCACGATATGGCTGACCTTCAAAATGGTTCGTTGCTAAGTATCGACCACTTAGAAGCGACAAAGCAAGACATCGAAAGTAAAGGAAAGCGATTTCGGATGCTGGTACTGACAAATCCTGATAATCCGACGGGCATCATGTACCGCAAAGAGCATTTGCTCGAAATTACGGAATGGTGCATTACTCACAAAATCCACTTGATTGTCAATGAGATATATGGTTTGTCACTTGTGAATACGAAGCATCCTGATATTCGAGCGGACTATCAAGATGATTTTGATTTTGTTTCTTTCGCTACTATCATGGAAGCCCAACAAAGCGACTATTTGCATCTTTGGTATGCTTTTTCGAAAGATTTTGGGATTTCAGGATTCAGAGTCGGGCTGGTGTATTCGCTCAATGAGCAAATGATAAAGGCGTATTCTAATTTGAACTATACCCGTTTGGTGTCCAATTACACGCAATGGATATTGCAAATGGTGCTGGAAGACAGCGATTTTGTAGCTGCTTACATCAAAACCAATCAAGAATTACTCACGGCTTCGTATGTAGAAGTCATCAAAAGTTTAAAAAAAGTAGGTATTAACTATGTGCCGTCACGAGGAAGTTTATTCGTTTGGCTGGATTTGTCGGAGTTTTTAAAGGAAAACACGCAAGCGGCTGAAAATGAACTTTGGTTAGCACTTTATGATGCTACGGGGATTTTGCTCACGCCAGGAGAGGGCTTCGGACACACCAAAAAAGGGCATTTTAGAATGGTTTATCCTTTTATTCCGATTGACCATCTGCGTTTGGCAATGGAGCGTTTTGAAATGTTTATAATTGAAAAAAGGGAAAGAAATAAATTATAGGAAGTTAATAGCTGTATAATACGTTGAGGTTCAATATTTTTGACTGAATAGATTTGCTTGCGTGGCAGTTTCTTATTTGAAACCCAAATAAGAAA
>CALOED010000313.1:0-2669 GCA_942492005.1 uncultured Saprospiraceae bacterium | reverse complement strand
ATCATGGCATTATAAAATACCTTGACGTAGTTGAGGCTGCCTTTTTTGGTGCTTTCTCCTTTGTAATGAATGATTTGAGTTTCGGGGAAATAGTAATTTTTATAACCGCCTTGCAAAATTCTATACGAAAGGTCGATGTCTTCGCCATACATGAAGAAGGTTTCGTCGAGCAAACCGACTTCTTCCAGTGCCGTTTTTCGCATAAACATAAACGCACCCGCTAGTATTTCACATTCGTTGGTTTCGTTTTCGTTGAGGTAGCCGAGGTGGTAATGATTGAATTTTTTGGAAGTTGGAAAAAATTTAGAAAAGCCAAAAGTTTTGTAAAAAGCCACCCACGGCGAAGGAAAACCACGCTTCGATTCGGGTAAGAATTTTCCAGAACCATCAATCATTTTTACGCCCAATGCGCCCGCTTCGGGATGTGCGTCCATGAATTGAATACATTTCTCAAAAGTATCCTCTTCTACCACCGTGTCGGGATTCAACAATAATACATATTCGCCCTTTGCTACTCGTATGGCTTGATTATTAGCCACTGAAAATCCTGTGTTTTCCTTATTGGCAATCAGAATAACTTCTGGAAACTTCTCTTTTACCATTCGGACGGAGTCGTCCACGGAGTTATTATCCACCACAAATACTTCTATGGGCAAGTCTTTCATAGCTTTGCGAACGCTATACAATGCTTGCTCCAAAAAGTATTTGACATTATAATTAACTATGACAACGGATAACTTCATGTATTGGCCTGATGTATCTATAATCCCAATTATTATTAGGAGAGTGAATAATTACTTCTTACTTCAGCGTTAGGAAACGGATGCTTTCAAAGCGTCCAATTTCTAATGTTTCATTGAATATTTGGAGACGAAATTACTATTTTTTCGGTGTAGGATAGAATAATCAACTTTTTTTTAAAAATTAGAATCAACCTTTTGATATAAATCTGCACTAAGAGGATAAGGCTCTTGACTGAAATGAATTATTTTTTTTCGGTTGAGCGCAAGTTTCTTTATTTACCTATCGTCATACCTTCAACTTTTTAAAAAAAAGCAGTTATGAAAGTATAAGTACACGACACACTACTAATTAGAAATAGTTGATTGATTGATTGATTGATTAAATCATAGTTGGAGGCTTCGAGTTCCCTATGACTTAATGAATGAATGAATGAGCCAACGAAACCATAACTAGATGAACGAGGCAACTTTCATAACTGCTATTCAGAATAACGAACCACAGGCTTTTAGAACCTTAGTCAATCAGCATCAAGATATGATTGTGAATACTTGCTACGGCTTTGTACACAATCGGGCAGATGCCGAAGATGTAGCACAAGAGGTCTTTATAGAGGTTTATCGCTCTATCGGTAAGTTTAGGGCAGATGCAAAGCTGAGTACATGGCTCTACCGAATAGCTGTGAATAAATCTATTGATTTTTTGCGCAAAAAGAAGCGCAAAAGCTGGATAGGGAGTATTCAGGGGATGTTTGAGAGCGAAGACAAAGCCCATGCTATCGCTGACCGCCATCAGCCTACGCCTCAAAAAGCCTTGGAGCAAACGGAGCGCAAGGAGATTTTGCAAGCGGCTATTGATAAGTTGCCCGATAATCAACGCATTGCTTTTACGTTGCACAAGTACGAAGACTTGAGCTACAAAGAAGTGGCAAAGGTGATGAATACCTCGCTATCATCGGTGGAAAGTTTGATGCACCGAGCGAAGAAAAATCTGAAAAAGAAGTTGTATGATTATTATACGTTAAGTTGAAAAATAAAGAAATGAGAAGAAAAAAAATTGAAGAAGAAGTAGAAAAAACGCTGCAAGCCTTAGACGACCACCAACCCATAGAGGCGAATCCATATTTTATGACAAGGCTAATGCAGCGCATCGAAAACGAAAAAGCAGAAGCAGAAGCGGAAGCGGAAGCCGCCAAACTAAATTTTAAGTGGTCGAAGGTGTGGCAACCTGCCTTATTTGCAATGCTCATTGTAGTCAATCTTTTTACGTTTTATAATTTGAGTAGCAATACCAATGAGAATGATACAGGCGTAAGCGTATTGGCAAAAGAGTATAATTATAATAATTCGGATGCCTCTATGGATTATGCTTCGGGCATTCAGCAGTAAAAACGAAGGTGTTTTAATACCATATTTCTTCACCTCTGTCAGCAGACAGGATTTTAACTTATTCTAATGGAATTTTCTAGACACAATAGATTATTGATTATAAGCATCGCCATTTTGGTGGTTTTAAATATAGGAACGCTTGCCTTATTGTGGCAAAATAATGGATTAGGACTAGCGCAAAGACATCCTGACGGCCCTCCAAAAGAACATGATGGAGACGATTTTCTGAAAAGAGAACTAAAACTATCCGCTCAGCAAGTCGCTACCTTTCATCAGCTAAGAGAAGCGCATTTTGAAAAAATAAAAAGTATAGACAGAAAAGAGAGACGATTGATGGAGAGTTTCTTTGAAGAGATGACGGCTGCAGACTCTGATAAAGCCGTTGCGCAGGAATTAACTGAAAAGGTAGGTAGCCTTCGCACCGAAAAAGAAATGGAACTGTACCAACACTTCCATCTCTTAAAATCGGTATGCAATGACCAACAGAAAAAAAAGCTAAGCGATATTTTTCAAGAGTTTATGAGAAAAAAACACCCTAAA
>CALOED010000312.1:0-4653 GCA_942492005.1 uncultured Saprospiraceae bacterium | reverse complement strand
GCAAAAAACTATCCTTTGCGAAAAGAGACTTCTGATTTGGATATTGGCTTGCCCGACGGGGCAGGGGACGAACTCTATTTGCAAACCCTTTCGGAAACTTTACCCATGCTGATAGATACCGTAGAGCCAGATTTTATCTTTTTTCAATCGGGCGTTGATATTTTGGAAACAGACAAACTCGGGCGGTTAAGCGTTTCGATAAATGGCTGCCGAGAGCGAGATAGAATAGTGTTGGAGCATTGCAAAAAAAATGAAATACCCGTAGCCGTAAGTATGGGAGGCGGCTATTCAGAACGTTTGGCACTGATAGTAGAAGCGCACGCCAACACCTACCGATTGGCGCAAGATATTTTCTTTTAAGAAACTAATTCAAAAGCATCAGGATACTCTTCTTGTTCTATTAAGGTAAAGTAAAAGGTCGTACCCTCGCCCTTTTTAGACGTGTACCAAATATCGCCTCGGTGCAATAAAATCACTTTTTTACATATCGCTAAACCAATACCAGTACCTTTGACCTTATCGCCATTGATGCGTTGGAAAGGCAAAAATACCTTATTTTTAAAACTCTCATCCAGCCCTATTCCGTTATCTTCAATACTAAATTGCCAAGCATTATTGTGCTGCTCGCATTTGATTTTTATAATAGGAGAAGCATCCCCTTTAAACTTGATAGCATTGCCTATCAGGTTTTGGAAAACCTGTGCGATACCCGTGCGGTGAATGGCTAATGTTGGTAAATTATCTATTTCGATAATGGCCTTGCTTTGCTCAATATCCGCTCTTAGGTTTTGGATGATGGTCTTTATGACTTCATTCATATCCGTAAGCTCAAAGAGTAAATTGCTTTTACCCATTTTAGAATATTCCAATAAATCTCGAATGACATCACCCATGTGAACGGTGGCTTTTACAATGAAGTCAATGTATTCATCGGCTTCTTCGCCTAATTCAGAACCATATTTTCTTTTGAGCAATTGAGCAAAACCAGCAATGCTTCGTAAAGGACTTTTTAAATCGTGTGATGCGATGTAAGAAAATTGTTCGAGTTCTTGATAAGAGTTTTCTAGCTTATTGAAATGCTCCTGCAAGTTTTTGGATTGTTCTTCGAGCAGTTGTTTTTGTTCTGAAAGTAGTTTGTTTGCTTTTGCAAGCTCATTTTGCTTCTCTTCAAGGTCTTCAATAGAAGTATTGAGTAGGTTGATAGCAATTTCACGGTCGTTTTTCGTGCGTTTAAGCTGAAAATCTAGCCTCGTGATTTGCTTTTGAGTTTGTTTGTACTCTTTTAACAACATACGTTTTTGCTCGTCGCTAATATCGAGCGAACGAATCATATTTTCAAAATTGTTATTATCTGACATTCTTTTAGGTTGTCATTTTGTTTTCATTTGGGATAGCTGTATTTATTGGACTTTATGACCAGCTATCTAATCAATTTAGCACTTTGGGGTTTATTTTTCTTTTAAAAGTACCATAGAGCAAGTTTCATTATGAAAATCACAAACGCCATTTTTTACGTTTCCAATTTCACCATAAGTAAAAAGTCCAACTAAAGGTGCAGACCATTTCTTATAAATTCCTTCAATTTCATCTTCTATGAGCATTCCAAGTGCGGCATGACGACCTTTACAAGAAAACAAAATCATTAAGTCTGCTTCGGGAATTTCTTTTTGCAAATCATTGTACTCTTCTACTGTTTTATCTATCACTTCAAAACCTGGAGAAATAGAAAATCTAAATTTATCACCTTCTTTTACACCACCTGCCAAAATTAGAGAATTATCTTCGGTGCTAAAAAGTGGGGAACGCAAGACACTATAATTCCCATCACGAAGTATTTGAAGCGGATATTGCGCACTCATAGTATTGATAGGTACGCCTTCGAGGCTCTCCATTATCAAAATATCCAAAATGACGCAAAAACACATCAAGAGCAGGTTGGTCATTTATTTTATAAACAACGTTGTCTTTTGCTTTTGTAATAGTATGTACATTTCCAATTGGCTCCCAACCAGAAGTAGCGAGTCCTTGAACTTCTATTTTGTCATTATTTAAAATCAAAGCAGTAAACCCATTTTTTGTTTTTCCATGGCGAGAAATAGCATAAGTATTGTCCCATTGCAAATCATCTCCTGCTAAACCTCCAAATATAGGAATTTCACGACCGAGACTATCTCGAATCCCTAAAATGATTTGTTCGCCGTCAATTGCTACGCCGCCAGAGACTATAATCACAGCAGGGTTGTCGAAAGCCGCTTTAGCCTGATTACCAATACTAAAAGCCGTTTGGTATGTACTATCCTTAGTTTCTTCTTGAGTTACTTGATAATAGTCCGTGTTTATATCTGTAAGCACACAGACAATAGATGAATTATAAATATTTTCATTCATAATTTCGCCAGCAGATGAGCAGCCCAATAAGTCAATATTGGCTTCATCAAAAATAGTAGAAATGGAATCTAAATCATGCTTGAGGGAACAGAAAAGTATGCCAAGAGTTGGCTGAAAATCCATTGATTGGATTTGTTCTTTCAATTCTTGAATGGAATCGACTACAAAATCTTTTGTTTTCATACTAAGTAAATTAATTAATAGTTAGGGCATCTTAAAATAAATTGTCTGATTTATTTTAAGTGTTACTAAAGTGAAGAGTATTATGATTTAATGTAAAAGGAAAGATTAATTGTTTATAGAGTTTAGTGCCAAATAGCAATAGATAGTATTATAAAATACTGTCATTTAATGTATTCTGACTTTTCTATTCCAAAATACATACCAATTACATTAACTTCACCTGAAGTATTTACTTGTACTATATGAGAGAAGAATTTCTCGTTTTTTTTACCAATAAAACGCCATCATAAATATTAGTCTAATATAATAAAATTTAAATGATTAAATAGACTTTATTCACAAAACTAAATCCTATTACATAACTAACTGATAATGAAGATAGACAAAGCGGCTTCGCTGCTTTGTGAATAATGGCTAATACCGTGTTTCAAAATTTATTTAAGGTAAAAACGGCGTAGCCATGTTCATATTTGTAGCAAGGTTTAACGGGAATTTAGAAAAGCAGCAATTGCCCATCTGGAATATTTAACTTTTTGCTTCTTTTTAGCAGAGAAAAGAAGCATCTTAATGCTATCTTATATTTTCGCTATCTTTTTTCCTTATGTAGAATTGCTGCGCTCTCTTCCAATGTGGGCTTGCTCCATTGCTCTAAGTCATTGATAAACAATGGGGCAAGCCCACATTGGACGAAAATACAGCAATTGCCAAAGAATCATAATTGCAAGACTTTTTATTCAGTAATTCTCACTTTGACAAAAAAATGATTATTACATCAATTGCCACGTGCTTTAGCTCTAGGCAATTCATTCGTTATTAAAAAATCTAAAGTGAGAATTGCTGACGAAAGATTTTAAACCGAGAATAGCTGCTAAAAAAGGGCATATATATAAATTTATATTTATTTATTTTTTTAATCCTCAAAAAAGAGCAAAATTTGTAAGTGTCAATTTGACACCCTAAGACTTATCAAATTAAACCATAATGAAGAACTATTTACAACTTTCATTTATCATAGCAGTAGTTGCAATGATAACCTTTTCTTGTTCAAAATCAGAACAATACGAACGCCCGAACGACCCATGGGTATTTCGCTCGGTACTCGATTCCATTCCTAGAGTGATTACATTTGCTTTAGATGAAGACTTATGGGTAGCTTACAGCACTCAGCACGCTTCTATGTATAAAGCATGGAAAGGACGAGTGGATTTTGACGGTGCAGTTTATACCACACAACACGGGCCGCAGCCAACTACCGTAGGCGATGCGTGGATACAAAATACACACAAACAGCCTTGGCATATCACACAAAATGGCAAAACCACAAAGCCCAAAACAATCAATTACAAAGGACACCGATTTGAGAATGGTCATGCACATTTGATATACGAACTCGTTTTGGATGATGGCAAAACCATAAAAATTACAGAACAACCCGAAATCGTTCAATCGGAAAACACGATTGGTCTGGAGCGAACCTTTGTCATCAAAGAAGTACCCGATGGCGTAGAAGTAGGTTTAGATATGAACATCAATTCGGTAGCTTACGCTGAAAGTATAGAAACCGAAGGCGGTAGTTTTGAAATCAAAAACACAGAAAGCCGAATAGGGAAAAAATTGCAATCCGTAGATATTGACGGCTATCTCAATTTAAAATCGAATGGAACGACTAAAGTAACTGCGCACTTCGTCAAGTCGCCAATGATTGACCATCCTAAGAAAAAATTCATTAAAAAGTCGGCGAGCGAAAAAGAACATCCCGGTTATACTTTGATAGCTCAAAACGATTGTAAAACTTGCCACAATACTTACCGACAAACCATCGGCCCAGCTTATGTAGAAGTGGCTCGACGCTACAAAAACAATGACGACAACCTGAATACGCTCATGAAAAAAGTAAAATCAGGCGGCTCAGGGAATTGGGGCGAAGCAGCTATGAATGCGCATCCTAATCTCGAAGACAAAGACATTTCAACAATGGTGTCCTATATTTTGAGTTTGGATGCAGAAGAAGAGGCGTTGGCGGGCAACGAGGAAATCAAATCCATCGAAATAGCTCCTACCGATGTCAAAGCCGAAGATTTA
>CALOED010000311.1:0-11283 GCA_942492005.1 uncultured Saprospiraceae bacterium | reverse complement strand
TAATAAATCTTCTGCAAAGTTCTCAATTAAAGACTGTGTTTTTTGTTTTAACTCCTTATAATATTCTGATGACAATAATTCAAGTATATGGAAATAACTTAAAATTGCTTCATCATCATGAATATTGCTATATTCACTTTCATATTCTAAGAAAAAAGCTTTTCTCCATCTATCTAATAATGATAAAAGAAGCATCACTTTACCTGTATTTTGGGTATCAATATAGTTCTTTATTTCTGAATAAGTATTAATCAAATTCTTATTATCTAAAAGAAAATACTCGTCTTTAAGCAGTTTGAAATTTCCAGGAATAGTCCATTGTCCATGAAATTGAAAAGTTGAAAAATAATTATTTGTTAGATATGAAATAACGCCTAAAATCGATAGAAAATTCGGTCTTACGTGTGCACTTGCTTCAAGAATTGATTCAAAATTATTTAATGATAAATTGAAGCTAATTAATAAATAGTTTTTGTCTATTTCTAGTACATCAGTAATTTTTGCCCTTATTTCAGGGTATACAATTCTTAGTATTTCCTCCTTACTCCCAGAAATAAATCTTGCATTATATAAAGTGCAATAACATTTCAAATCTATATCAATTTCCGATATTTTAGTGAGAATAACTTCTTTCATTTATTATTTACATTTTATACATTTATGCTAATAGCACCCAACATAAGGATATAAACCAAAACTGACCTCTATCCCGCCAGTGGATTCCGCATTTTGCATTTCATTAAAAATGCGATGCGTTGTTAAAGATAAATTAAATATTTAATCTATCAAGCGGACTTTGAATTCCTTTTCTCATTTTATCGGAGATATGTAAATATATTGGTGTGGTTTTAATGGACTGATTTCTAGTAAGTCTTGCACCATATTGAGTGAAACATTATTCTCAACTAAGTGCGTAGCAAAACTATGCCTTAGCCCGTGGAAAGTGACGTTCGGATTGACTTTAGCGTCTATTTTAGCTTTTACAAATACTCTTTGTATGCTGGTTTCGCTGTATTGACCACCGCTTTGTCCTTCAAATAGCCAATAATTTGGCGCATATTGTCCAATATATACTTTCAATAGAGCTGCGGCTAATCAAAATGCCGCTAGTTTCAAAGTTAAGTCCAGCGACTCTGAAATTTTATATCGTGAGTATTTTACACTTCAAACCAATCGTTACTAGCCATTTGGTATGGCAATGAAGGGTAATCAAAATCCCCTTATTCTCCCATGACACTTAAAAACACTGCTTCATTCCAACCTTCCGCCTTTGTAGTCGAATACAAGGGGCGACCTTCAAAGTCTTCTCGATTGTCGCTGTCGAATGGCGCAAATAGTTTTTGGGTAGAAAGAATATAGTTGGTTTTGACGAAAGATTGACCGAGAATTAAGCCAATTTTAGACCAATCGCCATAGAAATATTCTTGCAAAAGAGGTATGATTTTATGCTGAAAAACGTTTTGCAAATCTTCGATATTCCGAACTTCGAGCAAGTAAGCGTGACCTATCAAGTGGTCATTGTCCAATAAAACACTAATGCGATGATTGATTTTTTGGAGGAGTTTTGCCAAGTCAATTTTACCAATTTTGCCCAATAATCCGTAGTTGGGTAGCTTTTCAATAAAGGTAAAACGGCGACGCAAGGCATTGTCAAGAGTTTCTGCGCTTTTGTCGGCAGTGTTCATCGTGCCAATCAAATACAAACTGGACGGAACGGAAAAAGCCTGCTTGGAATAAGGTAAAATACCCGTGAGTTGCTCGGCAGCACCGAGTCGTTTATCAGCCTCAATGAGGGTAATCAGTTCTCCAAAAATAGCGGCTACATTGCCTCGATTGATTTCATCAATGATTAAAACATGGCGATGATTTTCGACAGTGCCAGCCTTTCTTTTTTGAAAATAAGCGAGTTCGAGGGCATTTTTATCTAGCAGCGCAATGGTATCCAAAGGGAAAGGCAAGGCGTAAAAATCCTTGATGGAAATATTCAAATCCTGATGCAGCCATTCTACTCTACGAAATTGAGACGGCGCAATCGGTGCGTTTTTATCAAAATAATAATCACTCGTCACTACGGCAATGGCTTTGAGCGTTTGTTGGTCTTGGCTCACCAACACTATATCGCCTACTTGCATCTTGATTTTCAAGTACTTCATGGCTTTTGTGCCTGATGTTGGCACATTGGCGAGTTGGAATTGTGATTTGATAGCCCGTTCGGTATCATCGGCTTCCGAAAAATCAATTTGCTCGCCTTGCGGAATAGCTAGGCAATTGTTTTCAATACAATAATTATAAATATCGTTGTCCGATGCGTCAAGTGTGTTGTCGCTCAACGTTAATTTGAAAAACTGCGCCTTTTGCAATAGTTCATCTCTGACGAGCAAATCTCGTTTATTGGTTAGTTTATCTTTTGCTCGAACGCACATTTCCTTAAAAATGCCATTTTCAATAGCATAAAAAACTTGCTTATCAGCAGTCGTTTTCGGCTTGATGCCTTCCACAAAATCTTCGTAAGTAAAAGACTGATGAAAGGTAACAAAGCCTATTTGGCGTTTGATTTTATATTCACGAAATCGCTTAATGAGTTGCGTACGAGGCTCTTTTTCCAATTCAGAGAGTGGCTTGTCTTCTATAATCGAAATGGCGTAATTGATGGCTTCGTAAGTTTTTCCAGTGCCGGGCGCACCGTATAAGACTTGGTTGAGCGGATGGTTTGTGACCATTTTCGGATTTTTATAATTGGCAGTAGGTTCTTGAATAGCGTTTCTCATTTGGATGATATTGAGTAAGGCTTGATATTGTTTTTGAGTAGCTTTGAAATTAGTGCCGGGAATATTTACGGGCAAAGAATCCACCAATCCGTAAGGCATATCGTCTTTAAAAATAGGATTGTTCCAAAGGTTGTATTCTACTTGAAGTCGCACCGCCGAGCGGTTTCGGCTGATTTTGTCTAGTTTTAAAATAAAAGGCAATTCTCGGTTATCTAACTCCAAATCTTGAACGTCAGAAATGATTTCGCAAAGCGCATAACAACCTGTCTCACTACCTGTTAGCCAGATGATAGCTTTGTCGCCTTTTTTGATATTGGATTTGTGAGAGCGTACAGAAAAGGTCAGCAAGGCATCGTTTTTCAATGCAGCTCGAAGGTGGAATACGTCGTGGTGGGCTTGAAAAATCCAATGGTTTGGCATAGCGATTTTTAAAAATGAGATAATAGCCATTATTCGCAAAGCGGCGAAGCCGCTTTGTCTATCTTCATTATCAGTTAGTTATGTAATAGGATTTAGTTTTGTGAATAAAGTCTAATTTGTAAAAATAAAATTTTCAACGGTTTTAATACCGTGTTTCAAAAGTTATTTAAGCTAAGAATCGCATAGCCATATTCATATTTATATATATAGCAAGATTTAAGGGAGATTTACAAAAGCAGCAATTCTCACTATGGAATATTTAACTTTTTGCTTCTTTTTAGCAGGAAAAAGAAGAATCTTAACGCTACCTTCATACTACTATACATTTTTTTTCATAATGAGAATTGCTGCTCCAATGGCGGCTTGCCCCATTATACTTTGGCTTTCAATGTAAACAAGGCAGCAAGCTACTTTGGAGTATATAAATAAACTTTTGAAACACGGTATTTAACAATTACTTTAGAAATTTTTTAAGATTTAACCGTTATACTTTGTATATCATCATTTTTCAATACCTAATAAATGAACAACTAAGTCAATGATAAAACTAAAATACTACTTTCTGCTTTTCATCGGGTTAAGCTCCGCACCGAATTTAGCCGCACAAACGGCTTCCGAGGTATTAAAATCTAGCTTTGAAGCACTCAACGGTCATTCTTCTGTTACTTATGACTTAATTTATAAAAATAAAAAATTCTGGTCGGCAGACACAACTACTTATATTGCAAAGTGCAATATTCTGAGAACTACCGAAAAAGATGGCTATTTTTGGACGTATTTCAATGGAAAATCAAATGGGATTTCGGGTGAAGATGAAGTAGAATATCAGAGTTATGAAGTGGTAAGGCCATTAGCCCCTGTGATAGAATCTTATGAAGATGACACCGTTTTGATAGAAATGGCGAGCCTTCGACCGAGTTTACCGCATGGAACTTACGCTCATCCTTGCTTTTTGAATCCCAAACAGTTACTTGATTTTCAAGAGGCTGATTTGACACTTAAAACGGAAAAATGGAATGGCAAAAATTATTTTAAAGTAGAAGTACGGCAGGCAGATAACTTTAGGCGAAAAGACCGAAACATACAATTTTGGATAAACAAAACGACTTTTCAAATCCATAGAATCTTCCATTCTTTCCAATACAAAACCATGGAAGGCGTTCATTTTGATGACTGGCAGTTTGACAATATTGCGATAGACACGCTTACCGAAACGACCATTTTAGAACGAAAAGAGAAAATTGATTTGCTCCGAATCCTCTATGATTACGATAGAGTAAAGCTGTTTGATTATTCAAATGTGCCTGATAATATGCGAGGTCGCTATTTTTCAACTACTAACCCATTACTCCAAAAAGGTACACTTGCACCTAGTTTTGAAGGTTGGAATTTTATAGAAAACCGAACGGTAAATTCATCTGAATTTTTAGGCAGCCCGATGGTAGTCGTGTTTTGGAATCCTTATCGTTTGGGTCTCAATAAAATGGATTCTGTCATTCTTTTTTTGAATAAAATACAATTGCAATTCGCCTCAAAGGGTGTAATGGTGCTGGGTTTGGTTCAAAAATCAGAAATGTATCCGAATGAATACCTCTATGATTTGGTAGAAGTGAATAACATGAAATTTCAAAACCTGACCATAGAATCAAGCGTAAATGAAATTTATGGAACGATTGGTTTTCCAGAAATTTATGTGATTGACGAAAATGGGGAAATCGTACAAACCTTTATTGGTTTCCATGAAAGTTATAAGTCAAAAATTTTGAAATTCTTGGATGATTTTTGATAATTTTCGATGGGCGGAGAAGTGGTTTTTGAAAAATCAGCGAACCAAAATCTCTTCTTCGCCCGCTTTCCATTCAGGATGGACGATGCACAAAAATTCTAAAACATCCTGCCCCGTATTTTGAATGTATTGCGTGGCATTTGGCGGAATAAAAACCATATCGCCAACTTTTACCGCTCGTTTTTCGTCATTGATAAATACGATTCCTTTGCCTTTGGTTATGAAATAAACTTCGGAAGAATGCAGCAAATGCGGCAACGAAACAGCACCTACGGGCAAACTAGCGTGCGCCAAACTGTATCCGATTTGGACAGCATCGTTTTTGGGATGCAAAACCTCTTTGATATAAGTGTGATCGCCAGCAAGAAAGGCAGAAATATCTTCAATGTTTTTAATCAGCATGAGACTGTGTTTTTTAATTTTCAGACAACTCGGCTATTTTTTTCTTTGCATTGCTTATTTCGTCCTTAGAGCCATATTTTAGCACCATTTCATAGTATTTGATAGCCTTGGCTTTATCGCCTTTTTCGGCATACACAAATGCCAAATTATTCAAAATATCGGCATCTTTTGGATTTATATTGTACGCTTCAAGTAAGGTATTGATGGATTTATCTATCTCATTTTCAAAGAAATAAGAAATCGCAACAAACGTATAACTCTCCATTTCATTCGGATAATACTTAATTACTCGTTGGGCAATTTCTCGCATTTTGGGATACAAATCAGCGTTTTCCGTTTCGTAAATTTTAGTCGTATAATCGTGGATAGACGTTAGAAAATTGCGTTCTGCATCGTCCACCGCTTTATCATCTGTCCACGTCCATTTGTTGTTGATTTTGTTAGAATAATCAATCGTAGCGACCAATACTTCGGTGTATTGTTCCCAATTTTCCATAAGCAGCAACATATTGATTTTTTCCCAACGCATATCCAATCTGCTCGGAAACATCTTGATTCCTTCGTTGATAACACCCAATGCCAAATTCGCATCATTTGGCTCAAAAACAAAGGTTTCATCGAACATACTTCGGCTTCTACCTTCTACGTTTCCATCGTTTTTGTCGTTCTTTTTATCACGAATAGAAGAGACCGTTTTTTGGCTTTTGAATACGTAATATTTAAAATAACTCTTGAATAAATTAGGGTCTTTAGGATTTTCTTTTTTCCACAATTCAAGTATTTCTCGTTGCTCGGCAGTGTCTTGAGCATTGAATGAAGCCTCAAATTCTTCTTGAAAATTTTGCCCAAAAAGGAATGAACTACATCCAATAAATAGAATGGTAAGGAGTACTGTTTTCATTTTTTTGATATTGAAAATACTTTAAGAAACAATGATTTTGTGATATTAGGGGTTTCGATGGATAGTTTTTTGGGGTTTAACCCAGCATTTTACCTTTTCCATCCTACCCTGGCTTGAAAATCGGGGCAATAGATAAAATAACAATTAAAGCCATACCTATATGATAATGATTTGAATGGCTTTGGTGTGTCACTTAGCAATTATTTTTCTTGAAAAAATTTATTCTGAGATAGTTTTATTTCATGGATTCCCCGCCTTTATCAGCTTTTTCGCTGATGGAATAAATCCTAATATGAGGATTCAAATCAGGCTTTAGCCACTCAATCAAAGCCTTCATTTTAGCCTCCGAAATCGCCACACAACCAGCCGTCGGTGCGCCTTTTCGCCTTTCTACATGAACAAAAATCGCACTCCCATTATTCTTAACGACTTCCTTCGTATTGTATTCTATTATCAACCCGTATTTATATAAATGGTCTTTGCGTCGCATTTTTTCTGCATACACGCCTTCGGGAAACGCCTCTACCATCTGATTGTATTGCGCCGAAGCCGTATCGCTGACCCAATAATGATTATCGGTGAGTTCTATAAAATCTATTGCCGCATTCAAGTCATTAGTATAACCAAATGCCGCTCCTAGTCCAAAATTGCCACTCGGACTCTTGCCATCGCCTTCTCGTTTTTTGTTGAATTTAGCTATCCCATTTTTACCAAAACTACACGAAACCACCTCAAAAGTAGTATCCCATTTTCCCGCTTGCCACTCCACGCCGATGAGTTCGCCCGTTTGGTCGGTCAGCAATTTGTTGGTTGCTATAATTAGCTGTTTTACAATAGGTTCAGGTTTAGAAGATATTGCAGGAGAAGTAGTTTTTTCCTTAGAATGAGCTTCGGAATCAGGTGTATTACAATTTATAAAAACGCTTACCACAACGAAAAACAGCAAAAAAGAGATTGGTTTCATACTGAAATATTTAACGGCAAAACATCACCTAAATTATGGCTTATCAAGCGGCGCAATTTGCTCTAACAATTGATGATGAATTTCCATAATTTGTTGAATTAAGCTATGTTTACCATCATTATAAATCACAAAATCTGCCAATTTTACCTTTTCTTCATCAGGCATTTGTTTGTTGATTCGAGCTTCTACGGCATTTTTTATCCGCCTTATCTCTCGCCATCACACGCTCAATTCGCATTTCTTTTGGCGCAAATACCGTAATGACTTTATCCAATTTTTTATGGCCACCGCTCTCAAAAACCAAGGCGGCTTCACGCAAAGTATAAGGCGCATCCGTTTGAGATTCCGCCCATTCGTAGCCATCTTGATGCACGGCAGGATGCACGAGCGCATTGAGTTGAGCCAGCATCGCAGCATCACCAAAAGCCAATGCTGCAATATGCGCCCGATTCAAAGAACCATCAGAATGATATGCTTCTTCCCCGAATAGTTTTTTGATGCCCGCAACCAAATCAGGGTTCGTCACCATGAGTTCTTTCGCTCTATCATCGGCATAATACACCGGAATGCCCAACGTTTCAAATATCTTACAAACCGTCGTTTTTCCGCTCCCAATACCTCCCGTTATTCCTATTTTCATGGTTTTTATGTTTTTTAAAAATTGTTACCCAACACACCACCAACCGCCAACTCTCCTACCCCTTCACTCTATTCAAAGCCATTGCACGAAGCATCCAATTGGGAAGTGCTTTTTCGGGTGGTCTTTTTTGTAAATCCAAATACCAACCTATTTTTTTGAGAATAGGCACTTTGAGCGTTTCCACAAACTCGATAAGTGTGCCGTCAGGGTCTTCGATATACGAAAAATTCCCTGCCGCTTCGCCCATGTCAAACTTTCCTGCCAGTGCTTTTTTGCTATCTACCGTAAAAGGAAAACCTTTGGATTCGCAAAGGGAACGCAATTCATCCATTCCGACTATATCAAAACACAAATGAATAAAACCTAAATCGCCCCAAAGTCTATTCTCAAATATTTTGCGAGGCGTACGGTTTTGAGCTTGCACCAATTCTATTTCGCTTGCGCCCAACATTTTACTAAATGCGCCACTTCTCGGGCTATGCGCCAAGAGGACTCGCCTGAAAGTATCGCTGCCGCCATTCAGTGCCGACAAATCATCGAATTTCCCCGTTTTATCATAAACTACCTTATCATATCCCAAAACTTCGGAGTACAATTTTCTAGCTTTTTCAATATCCGAAACGCCGATAACCATGCCGTAAGCACCGCCCATGAGGTGTTTGTCCGTTTTGAACCAATCAGAAGAAGACACCACTTCAAAGACATTACCGTAAGGGTCTTTTGCAAAAAAATGTTGGCTTCCATCTGGGCGAAGCACCAAATCACTCACCATTTCTACGCCTTTGGCTTTTAATTCTTGAAAAGATGCCGTCACATCTCGGCTTTTCAACTTAGCCGCAAAGAAGCCTAAATCTCCCAATTGAATATCAAATTGAGCTGCTTCGGGTGTTCGGCTAGTATATTGCCAAATTTCAAAACCGCCGCCACCTTGCGTATTCAGTGCCAAAACGGCGTGTCTTTCTCTCGGCTGATTATCGGTATAAGGCAGCATCAATTCCGCCGTAGCGGCTTCTTCAAACACTGGCACGTCCATCTGAAAATGCTGACGATACCATTTCCAGGCTTCATGTACGTTTGGTATTCCTACGCCAATTTGCTGAATACCACTAATTATTGGTTTCATTCTATAATATTTAAATCCCTCAAGATGATTCACCTTGAGGGATTGAATAAATGGTAGATGTTCTTTAATAAAAAGAAATGAGGTAACTTACTACCGTGTTTCAAAAATAAGTTAATCTTTTCTCCAATGGTGGCTTGCCCCATTGTACTTTGATTTTCAATGTAAACAAGGCAGCAAGCTACCTTGGAGTATATAAATAAACTTTTGAAACACTGTACTTACTAAACCGAAACGGCTACATTTTTATAAACACCTGCTTTTAGTTTTTGAGCTACTTCCGTAAATGCGGTCAATGTATCTTCTACGTCTTGCAAGGTATGAGAAGCCGTAGGAATCAATCGAAGTAAAATCATACCTTTCGGGATAACAGGATATACTACAATCGAGCAGAAAATGCCATAATTTTCTCTCATATCACGCACCAATGCTTGCGCTTCTGGCACATCGCCGTGCATATAAACAGGCGTTACGCAAGAGTTGGTATTTCCAATATCGAGGCCACGTTCTTTCAATCCGCTTTGTAGTGCATTCACTACTTCCCAAAGTTTCTTTTTGTAAGAACCGTCGTTTTTCATCATGCTGAAACGCTTCATTACGCCTTCAACTATTGGCATAGGAAGAGATTTTGCAAAGATTTGGGAGCGCATATTATATTTCAAATACTGAACGATTTCTTTGTCGCTTGCCAAAAAACCACCAATGCTTGCCATCGATTTTGCGAAAGTGGCAAAGTAAATATCTACGCCATCTTGTACGCCTTGCTCAACGCCTGCGCCTTCGCCATTAGGGCCCAAAGTCCCAAAACCATGGGCATCATCTGCCATTAAACGAAACTCGTATTGGTCTTTTAATGCAACTATTTCTTTGAGTTTTCCTTGGTCGCCTCGCATTCCGAATACGCCTTCCGAAATCACAAGGATAGAACCTTTGGTACGAGCTACGATTTGAGTAGCAGATTTGAGGTGGGTTTCGAGGCTTTCCATGTCGTTGTGAATGAACGCAAAACGTTTGCCGAGGTGCATTCTGACGGCATCTACAATACAAGCATGGCTTTCAGAATCGTAAATCACCACGTCTCTGCGGCTCAAAATACAATCAATAGCCGACATAATACCTTGATAACCAAAGTTTACGAGAACAGCCGCTTCTTTCTGGACAAAAGTAGCAAGTTCTTCTTCGAGTTGATAGTGTTGGTCAGCGTTGCCCGTCATCATACGAGAACCCATCGGATATGCTAAGCCCCATTTTTTAGCGGATTCTGCATCCGTAGCTCGCACTTCGGGATGATTCCCCAATCCTAAATAATTATTGACGCTCCACACAATACATTCTTTGCCGTGAAAATTCATTCTGCCAGCAAGTTCGCCTGTGAGTTTTGGAAAAATATAATAGCCTTCAGTATCTGCGTATTTACCTAAAGGACCGGGATTGTTTTTTAATCGTTCAAATAAATCCATATAAGTGGTTTTGAGTAATTTGAAAAAGAAAAAGCAGCATCTAAAAATGTAGTTGGCAGTGGTTTAATATCAGCCAAAAACTAAATTTGACACCTAGAATTGATTTTAGAATAGGCATCAAATAAATTAATATTGGTGCAAAAGAAGCTACCAAATGCAATAAGTTATAGATTTGCTTATTCCTAAAAGTAAAAGTATTAATATTTTTTTGAAATGTAGAAAGATACTTCGATTTGATAATTTATTAACGAATATGTACTTTCAACGAAATTTTAGTATCAACCATCTAATAATTTATAATGACAATAGATAGAACTCTAATTTTACGACTGGAACGTTTGGCGATGTTGGAACTTTCGGAAGAAGAAAGAAAACAATTACAGGGCGAATTGAATGATATGTTGGGTATGATTTCAAAATTGGAAGAAATTGATACCTCTAATGTAAAGCCGCTTATTCATTTATCGGATACGCAAAATGTATTTAGAGAGGATGTGGTAAAACATCAAATTTCTAACGATGCGGCTTTGAAAAATGCGCCTGCTTCCAATAAGCCTTATTTTAAAGTGCCTAAAGTAATTCAGTAAAATGGGCAAGAAACCAGTTTGTTTTTTTTAAAATGAACATCAATTGAATAAAAGATGCAACCAGTAATTTCAGTAAGAGACTTGAAGAAAACGTACATCATGGGCGCACAGACCATCAATGCGTTGGAGTCAATTAGTATTGATATTAATAAAAATGAATATGTAGCTCTCATGGGACCTTCGGGGTCGGGTAAATCTACGCTGATGAATTTGCTAGGTTGTCTGGATACGCCTA
>CALOED010000310.1:0-19666 GCA_942492005.1 uncultured Saprospiraceae bacterium | reverse complement strand
TCGACTTGATATTTGAAAGTTTCTCACAAGTAGATAACTCTCTTACTCGCAAATATCAAGGCAAAGGACTAGGATTAAGTATTGTAAAATACTTGCTAGAGCTGCAAGGCAGCGCCATTCACGTAGAAAGTATGGTAAATAAAGGCTCTACCTTCTCTTTTGTGCTGAGTTTTGAGAATGTAGCTGTTGCTCAGAAAAAAGCAGTTACAAATGGCGCAAAACCTAAAATACAGGTATCCAAATCCGAAGAGCAAAAGCTAGAAGGGCTAAAAGTATTGCTGGTAGAGGATAATCGGATGAATATCATTGTGACGAAAAAACTCCTCTCATCCTGGAAAATAGAAGTAGAAGTCGCTCTGAATGGAAAGATTGGCGTAGAAAAAGCAGCCGAAAAAGATTATGACATCATTCTTATGGATTTGCAAATGCCGATAATGGATGGTTTTGAAGCGACTAGTAACATTCGAGCTACTGCCAAGCACCAAAACACGCCAATTATTGCCCTGACTGCCGAAGTCATGGAAGAGTCGCAAGCCCGTGCCACAGAAGTAGGCATGAACGATTTTGTGACCAAACCATTCAAACCTAACGTTCTTTATCAAGCCATGTCGCAGTTTGTTGTAGCTACTAAGTAGGCGAAAATTAAAATCTATCCGCCCACTTTAGCAGTTTTGGCAACATTAGCGGCATTAGCGGCATTAGCGGCATTAGCGGCAAATTATCACAACAATTCTTCTATTCTCAATCGAACAAAGTCGGGTACATATACCGCTTTTTTGGTGCGTGCATCAAATATAACCACTGTTGTTTTTACGCTACTCACCAGTTGATTCGTCTCCGCATTTCTCATTTCATGATAAGAAATGTAAGACCGATTACCTACTTCCAGTATGCTAGAATTGACATAAAGCAACATACCGCTCAAAACCTCTTGATGATAATTGATTTCTTGCCGAACGACCGTCACGCCTAGATTTTCTTGCTTGAGCATTTCTCTGCCTATGCCCAAACAACTATTCAAATATCGTCCTGCCAATTCAAATTTATTTACATAATACATCACATTCATCTGTCCTGTATCATCGCATTCCCACGAGAGTGCCGCACCTCGGTAAGTGTTAATTTTTTTATTCTTCATTTCTCGAATTTTCATCCGTTAATATTACGCAATTTGTAAATGTTTTTCAAGTTTTATTGTTGTAGAAATTTGTAGAAATGCAATTGAAAAAAAACGCCCATTACTATTTGTAATTTAGCTCTGCTGGCATTCCTGTTATTTTCATAAAAATCAAACGAACATCAAACAATGGAAAAATACGACATCATCGGCATCAATTACAATGAAACCCGCAAGCCCGACCCCTATTTGGTAAATCGGCTATACCATCATTTGCAACCTCAAAACGGTAAAAAATACTTAGACATTGGCTGCGGCACAGGCAATTACACCATAGAATTGCACCTGAAAGGAGTCCTATTGATAGGCGTAGAACCATCTTACGAAATGCTAAAAATAGCACAATCAAAATGCGCTACCATACAATGGCTCAAAGGAACGGCGGAAAATATTCCATTAGAAAATAAAAGTGTAAATGGTGTAATTGCTAGTCTCACAACCCATCATTGGACTGATTTGAAAGTAGCTTTTAAGGAATTGTACCGAGTGATGCAGCCACAAAGTAGGTTGGTTATTTTCACTTCTACGCCTCAACAGATGGATGGCTATTGGCTCAATCATTATTTTCCTAAAATGTTGGAAGTTTCTAAAGTCCAAATGCCCAACTTAGGTGATGTTATCCAACTATTGCACGAAACCAAGTTCACCACAACTACCGAAAAATATAATGTCAGAGATGATTTGCAGGATTTATTCCTCTATGCGGGCAAGAATCGCCCAAGACTTTATCTGAATCCAATGGTAAGAAAAGGGATTTCTTCTTTTTCTGCATTAGCTAATCAGGATGAAGTAAGAAGTGGTTTGACTACTTTGGAAGAGGATATTTCGACAGGAAAAATCGCCAATATCATTCAAGAATACAAGAATGATATTGGCGACTATTTATATATTATTGCTCAAAAACAATAGGAGAAATTTGAATTATGTGAATACTTATTAGTACACTGTTTCAAAAATTAATTTAGGTTTTAAAAACATTAAACTACTTTTTAAGTTATTGATTTTCAGTTAGTTTAAAAGGCATTTTTTAAATCCTTAAAATGATTGCAAAACTTTTGAAACACGGTAGTAGTACCGTGTTTCAAAAGTTTGTTTATATACTCCAAGGTAGCTTGCTGCCTTGTTTACATTGAAAATCAAAGTACAATGGGGCAAGCCACCATTGGAGAAAAGATTAACTTATTTTTGAAACACTGCAGTAGCTCATTCAAAACTATATAAATTAATATTCCGACTTCGTATGAAACTCAATTTTTGGATATTGGCTTTGCACCATATCTAAAATATATTGCGAAGAAGCTAAGAAAACCAACTTTTTACGAGAGTCTACTGCCATATCTTGTCTCCGTTTTTTACGAAAATCTTTGAGTGCTGCTTCATCTTCCGATGTTACCCAACAAGCCTTGTGCAAATTTACGGGTTCGTAAGTAACGATTGCCCCGTATTCGTGTTCCAGTCGGTACTGAATCACTTCAAATTGAAGTGCGCCCACCGTTCCGATTATTCTACGATTATTATATTCTTGTATAAAAAGCTGCGCCACTCCTTCATCCATCAACTGTTTCAATCCTTTATTGAACTGCTTGGCTTTCATCGGATTTTTGTTATTGACATAACGAAACTGCTCTGGCGAAAAACTCGGAATCCCCTTAAAGTGCAACTCTTCGCCCTCCGAAAGGGTATCTCCTATCACAAAATTTCCAGAATCATACAATCCCACAATATCGCCCGGAACAGCATAATCCACGACCGATTTTTTTTCAGCCATAAAAGAAGTAGGATTTGAAAATTTCATTTTTTTGTTCTGGCGAACGTGGTAATAATTCGTATTTCGTTCAAAAAGCCCTGAGCAAACCCTCAAAAATGCAATTCTATCTCGGTGTCGAGGGTCGATATTGGCGTGAATTTTAAAAATAAAACCTGAAAATTTATCTTCCATTGGCTTTATTATTCGCTCATCTGTCTCTCGAGGAAGTGGAGAAGGTGCTATTTCTACAAAACAATCCAGCAGTTCTTTTACACCAAAATTATTAATCGCACTACCAAAAAAAACAGGCGAAATCTTACTATTCAAATAATCTTCTCGATTAAACTTAGGATAAACGCCCATGGCTATTTCCGCCTCTTCTCGCAACTCTTCCACAAATTCGTCAGCAATGTATTTTTCCAATTCTTTGCTATCCAAATCCTCAATTACAATCGTGTCTTCTTCCGATTGTTTGCCGTGCGGACTGAACAATCTCAACTCCTTACTATATATATTATATACGCCTTTGAACGTTGGGCCCATACTGATTGGCCACGAAAGCGGACATACTTTCAATCCTAGTTTGGCTTCTATCTCATCGAGGAGCGCAAAAGCATCCTTACCCGAACGGTCCATTTTGTTGATAAATACGATAATAGGCGTATCTCTCATCTTGCAGACTTTCACCAACTTTTCGGTTTGCGTCTCCACCCCTTTCGCTACATCTATCACTACGATTACGCTATCCACTGCCGTGAGTGTTCGATAAGTATCTTCTGCGAAATCTTGGTGGCCGGGCGTATCCAAAATATTGATTTTCAGCCCTCTATATTCAAATGCCATCACGGAAGTAGCCACCGAGATACCTCTTTGCTTCTCGATTTCCATAAAATCCGAAGTGGCTGTTTTTTTAATCTTATTGGATTTGACCGCACCTGCTGTCTGAATAGCTCCACCAAAAAGAAGGAGTTTTTCTGTAAGCGTCGTCTTACCCGCATCGGGGTGACTGACTATGCCAAATGTTCGCCTGCGTTCCAATTCTTTCTTAAAATCCATTGTTTTTTTATTTTCGATGTGCAAAAATAGTCAAACCTTAGACGATTTGGAAACACTTTATCGCCCATCTTATTTTTTATTGAAAATAAAATGGACGATAGACAAGGAAAATCATCCCTTTCTCATCTCTTCGTATTTTTTAATATACTTTTGGTCCAGTTCTTTAGAATCCTTATATTTCGTTCTAAGCCCTTCAAGCCTTTCTTTCATTTGCTGCACCACATCGGCATAATTCGGGTCGTCAAACACGTTTTTCAACTCAAACGGGTCTTTTTTTCGGTCGTATAATTCCCATTCATCCACATCATAGTAAAAATGAGCGAGCTTGTAATCTTCCGTAACGATGCCATAATGACGCTTCACGGCATGAACCGACGGATATTCGTAATAATGATAATACACCGCATCCCTAAAATCAACTTGTTCGTTTTTGAGTAAAGGCAAGAGGTTTTCGCCTTGCATATCCATTGGAATTTCTACGCCAGCCGCTGCCAAAAATGTAGGCGCAAAATCCAAATTCTGTACCATTTGAGTATTGACGCTATTAGGCGTTATCATGCCCGGCCACTTGACTAGCAAAGGCGTTTTGAAGGACTCGTTGTAGATAAATCGCTTATCAAACCACCCATGTTCGCCCAGATAAAAGCCTTGGTCAGAAGTATAAACCACAATCGTGTTTTCTGCCAAACCTGCCTCTTCCAAATAATCCAGTACCTTGCCTACGCCTTCATCCACAGCCGCAATACTTCCCAAATAATCCTGCATATACCGCTGAAAACGCCATTTCATCAAATCCTTCTGCGACATATTTTTATACTTCTTTTTCAGATCCTCATTAATCGGGTCATATACTTTATCCCACGCTGCCCGTTGCGCCTCTGTCATTCTGCCTATCGTATGATTATATGCCGCTTTATCCCATTTAGAATTTTCTTTGATGCCCAATTCATCCATTACACTAGGACGAATTTTGGAATCGCCAGCCCAGTTCATGTGAGTGACAAGGTTCATTTCAGCCGTTTTCGCTGCCGTTCCTCTGCCTTCATAATCATCAAAAAGCGTGGCAGGCTCTCGAAATGTTTGCTGTGTAAATGTTTTGAAATGCCTCTCGGCAGGCAACCATTCCCGATGCGGTGCTTTATGCAAATACATGAGCATAAAAGGCTCACCTTCTTTGCGTTCATTTTTGAGCCAATCCATCGTCATATCCGTAATAATATCGGTGACGTAGCCTTCCGTTTTGATGCGTCCTTCGTTTTTAGTTATAAATTCTGGATTGTAATAAAAGCCCTGTCCTGGCAATATTTTAAACTGGTCGAAGCCTTTAGGGCTATTCCCAAAATGCAGTTTTCCAAACATAGCCGTCTGATAACCATTTGCTTGTAGCAATTGTGGAAATGTAATATTATTGGTATCAAAAGGAAAATGATTGTCGATTTTGCCATTGAGGTGGCTGTGTTTGCCCGTTAGAATCACCGCACGGCTAGGCGCACAGATAGAATTGGTCACGCAAGCATTTGTAAAAAGCATTCCTTCTTTTGCAATTCTATCAATATTTGGAGTCTGATTGAGCGTAGAATCGTAAGCACTAATGGCTTGGTAAGCGTGGTCATCCGACATAATAAAAATAATATTCGGACGCTGTGGCGTTTTTGTTTTTTCTTGCTGACAAGCTGAAAAGCTCACCAGTGCCACTAAAACTAGCAATAGGTTTTTATTTTTCATCATTTAATTTGGTTGGTTGGTAATTAAAGTAGCTTCAAGATATAAAAATTTGAAGTAACTATTCAATACGGATAAATTTTGCTTGCACAAAATAAGTAGGATAGGAACCTGCCTGCCTGTCGGCTGCTACCATCAAGAAAATTATATAAAAGCACTTTGCGACACAAAACAAAAAAGTGTGGTTTTATCAAATAAGAAATTGCTGTATTAAAACCAGGTTTTCTGTTTTTTCCTTCATTTTCAAATAGTTGGCTTTTGAAGTCTCTTTAAATTCTCTCCTTGCTCTTATTACTTATTTCTATATAATTTGTACCTTTGCGTGCTGTAATTAATTGATTTTGAATAAAAATAAACGAAAAAAATACATTGAGTCATAAATCTGGATTTGTAAATATTATCGGTCGTCCGAATGTAGGGAAATCAACTTTGATGAACGCACTTGTGGGCGAGCGGATGTCTATTATCACTAATAAACCTCAAACTACTCGTCACCGCATCATTGGTCTTGTAAACGGAGAGGATTACCAAGTTGTATTTTCGGACACGCCTGGTATTATCAACGAGCCTGCTTACAAAATGCAAAAAGCGATGAATAGCTTCGTGCAAGGCTCTTTTGAGGATGGAGATATTATGATTTTCATGACTGACCCTTATGAGAAATATGGTGACGACGACCCCATTATTGAAAAATTAAAAAAAGTAGAAGTACCGTTATTTTTGGTATTAAATAAAACAGATGCTTCTAAGCCAGAGGCGATTATCAAGCAGATTCAAAAATGGGATAAGCGAATTAAGTTTGCCGAGATATTTCCTATATCTGCATTGAAACATAAAAATACGGACGAACTTCTCAAATACATCATTAAGTATTTGCCCGAAGGCCCTCCTTATTATCCTAAAGACCAACTGACGGATAAATCAGAACGCTTTTTTGCAAGCGAAATCATCCGAGAAAAAATCTTGCTTTTGTATCGTCAGGAAGTGCCGTACTCTTGCGAAGTGATAGTTGAGGAGTATAAGCATGACCCTGAAAAACCTCATTTAATCAAAATAAGTGCAACCATCTACGTGGGGCGAAAAACTCAAAAAACCATTATCATCGGCAAAGATGGTAGTATGATTAAAAAACTGGGAACAGAGGCACGAAAGGAGATAGAAATATTTACAGAAAAGAAGATATACCTAGATTTACACGTCAAAGTGAAGGAAGATTGGCGAGATGATGAACAAGCCTTAAAGCACTTCGGTTATCATCAATAGGAGGAGTAAGAATGGGCGAAATGTTGTAAAATTGGTAATAAACTAAGAATATGCGAAATTTAGTAGCGATAGTCGGGAGACCGAATGTAGGGAAATCAACGCTTTTTAATAGGTTGATAGGAAGTAGAAAATCCATAGTGGATGATGTGAGCGGTGTAACTCGTGATATACAGTACGGAACAACAGAATGGAATGGTAAAAACTTCAACGTAGTAGATACTGGCGGTTTTGTTAAAAATTCTGACGATATTTTTGAGGCAGCAATTCGCACTCAAGTCAAAATAGCGATGGACGAAGCAAGTGCCATTATATTTATGGTAGATGTGACTACGGGCATTACCGACCTCGATGAAGAAATAACGAGAATGCTCCGGAAAACGAAGAAACCCGTTATTGTAGCCGTCAATAAGGTAGATAATCATCAAAGAACGTTGGCAGCCAATGAGTTTTGGGCGTTGGGTTTTGAGCATACTTATTTTCTTTCGTCCATTACAGGTAGCGGCACGGGAGAGGTATTGGATGCCATTGCAGAAATAGTGGACGATGAGGCAGAAATAGATTTACAAATTCCAAAATTTGCCGTTTTAGGACAGCCGAATGCGGGTAAGTCTTCTTTTATTAATGCCTTATTGGGCGAAGAACGCAATATTGTCACCGATATTCCTGGCACTACAAGAGACACTACACACTCCCGATATACCAAATTTGATAAAGATTTCTTATTGATAGACACCGCAGGATTGCGCAAAAAAGATAAAGTCCACGAAGATTTGGAATTTTATTCCGTCATGCGTGCCATTCGAGCATTGGAAGAAGCCGATGTTTGTATCTTAGTGATTGACGCTACCATGGGCGTAGAGGCGCAAGATATGAAAATTATCAATTTGGCTTTGCGCAGAAATAAAGGGTTGGTGATTTTGTTTAATAAGTGGGATTTGGTTAAAAAAGAAACCAACACTGCTAGAGATTACGAGCTTGAAATACGAGAACGCATTGCACCATTCAATGATGTACCGATTATCTTTATGTCTGCATTGGACAAAACTCGGATTTTCAAAGCGATAGAATATGCTTTAGAAGTATATGAGAACAGAAAACAGATGATTCCTACTTCTGTGCTGAATGAATGGCTCGAAGAAGCGATAAGTAAAGTCTCGCCGCCGTCGCATCGAGGTAGATTTATCAAAATCAAATACATGACGCAAATTCGTACTTATTATCCTTCTTTTGCGCTGTTTTGCAATTATCCTTTACACGTTAAGGATGCTTATAAGTTATATTTGGAAAATCAGTTGCGTAAAAGTTTCAACTTCACAGGTGTGCCTATCAGCATTAGTTTTAGGAAAAAATAAATAAAACAACGGTAGAAGGCGATTTAAATGCTACCCCATCGTAGCAAAAATCTCCTTCTACCCTTCCCTTTCTCACTCACTTCGACATTTCTTTCAAATAATAATACATTCCTTTCACCTCCATCGTATCCAATAATGGATAAGGGTGCATTGGTTCTAAGAAGCCTACTTTTGTATCCGGGCGAACGCCTTCTCTAACCGCTTTTATAAATTGCTCCAATGACCAAGTACTAACTCTCGAATCGTCTTTCATCAATAAACTCGGCACGGGGATTTTACCTGCATTCAGCTCAAAAACATAACCGCCGCCAAGATAATTAGGCGTTTTTTCGGGTTCTAAGAGGTTGGCTTTTTCAAGATTTCCCGAATGACACATATAGCAGCCATAAACTGAATTGATTAAATATTTGCCATAAGCCACCGAATCCGTCGCTAAAGGCCTTCTCAAATGTTCATCTTGATATGGTATTGGTTTGAAGGCAAATTTCATCAAAGCACGCTCTAAGAAAGACCCCTTGTGCTTAGGATGTTCCTTCTCCGAAGGCTGAACCGCCTTATGCTTTGAGCGCAAAAAAGCAATCATACTATAAATATCATCCGGCGAACAAGTTGCCCACTTAGGCATCACTACCGATGCTAATTTATTATTCTTTTTAATGCCTGTACGCAGCAGCCTATACAATTCGCCATCCGTGTAGCTACCAATTCCTTTTTCTTTATGCTGCGTAATATTAGCCGCATATAGCGTTCCAAAAGCTTTATTTGCTGCCACATCATCAAATTCCAAACCTTCCAAAACGCCATTTTCATTGGCATGACAGCCTATACAATTCGATAATACCAATTTTTCTCCCTTCGCCAAACGCTCTGGAGTTGGTTCTACTTCTATTTCCAACACTTCTACTTTGGCGTAGCTCGGTGCTGGCGCAAAGTAAATATACGCTGCAAAAATACCTATCAATACAATTAAAACACCCAACACGAGTCCTGTAATGATAAGTATGCGTTGGAGTAGCGATTTCGATTTTAAAAATTTTAGCATGAGTTCCTATTTTTAGCTGTGAATAAATCGGTAATACATAAAATAGTTACCCCATCTCCTATGAAGGTAACAAATGCAGTAGTCGTGTGTTTTTTAGTATTCTGGCAGGTAATAGAAAATTGCTTTTGGAAAAGGCTGGAAGTAGGAAATTAAAAATTACTTCCCGCTGACAATCAAATATATATATTTTATATTACAAATAAAAATATATTTAAAATTTTTAAAGTAGAAAAGCCCAAAGGATTTTAAAATCCCTTAGGCTTTTGACATTTTTAATGCTTTAGAAACGTGTGACAGATAGCTTGGTATTGGTAAAATACTAAATCTTCATTGAGTAGAGTTGTCGGCACTTATCCTCCTGATAGCTATTATTCATTGGCTACAAATCGAGTTGGTCGTTTTATTTCTTTCTTATTTCTTCTTCAAAGATTGCATAAAAGCAGCGACATAAGCCATAAATTCAGGGTCGTTATAATTTTCCAAAATCACCTTGACCATAGCTGGAATATCCATATCTACGGCTTCCAACAGCCCTTTTCTCAAATATTTTTTGGAACGAGAAAACACTGGCGGATAGATTTTAATATATTTCTGAATGCGCTTTTCGGCTATTGCCAATACTTCTTCGACGGCTGCCGCTTCATCTACTAATCCAATTAATTTTGCTGCATCGGCATCATAAAGCCGAGCATTCAGCACCGCTTCCCATGCCGTTCGCTCTCCAATAGTATAAGCAAACACCCTACAAAGCAATTCGGGAATTTGGAGCGACATTTTAAACTCGTGCATTCCTATGACGTGTTTTGCCCCTCTTCCCATGATTCGATAATCTGCCAGGCAAGCAATAATCGTTGCGCCAGCAGGAGCGTATCCCGTAATCGCACACACAAAAGGCTTCTCAAATCGAGCTAAAACTTGTGCCATATCTAAGTAAGCATTCCAAAATTGGGTTGCACCCTCTACGCCGCCCGTAGCGAGGCTGACCACATCAAGCCCAGCACTAAAGCAATGCGGGCGACCCGTCAGCACAACGCCTCTTATGCTTTTGTCGGCTTCTAATGCCCTAAATGCTGCCGCTAAATCGGTGGATAATTCCGTAGTAATGGCATTTACTTTTCCGTTGTCCATTTGCAGGACGGCATAACCTTCTTTGCGTTCTATTTGAAGTGTATTCATGGTTGATGATTGATTGTTTTTTTGTATTTTACTGCAAAATAAGTTTTTCATTTATATTTATACCTTCAAATTCATAACCATTCATTTTAAAAACATACGAAACAAAAAAACATATTGAAACCTGTCTGCCGACAGACAGGTTTTAAAAAAAAAGTATCGAAGATGCTACGAAAAGAACCTATTTAATGAATATTCGAGCCAGTAAAATATTTAAATTTTCATTTTTAGCTACTTATTCTATCATACATAATTAAACAAAAAATGAGTTATCAATCATTTAAAGTAGAAATTGAAAACCATATAGCAACGGTTTCTTTTAACCGCCCTGACAAATCAAATTCGCTTCATGTTGCCGCTTGGCAAGAACTGAAACAGGTTTTTGAAGCCATGAATAACAATTCTGAGGTGCGTGTAATTATTTTGGCTGGCGAAGGAAAAAACTTCTGCGCAGGCATGGATTTGCAGGTGCTTATGGATATTCAGCGATTTGACACGACTTGCGAAGCTCGACGAAGAGAAAAAATCAGAGCTTTTATTTTGGAGTTGCAAGATGCTATTTCTGCTATTGAGAAATGCCGAAAACCTGTGCTTGCTGCTATTCAGAAGGCCTGTATTGGCGGCGGCGTAGATATAGTGACGGCGTGCGATATGCGCTATTGTACGGATGATGCGTATTTTTCCATTCGAGAAGTAGATTTGGGTTTGGTGGCAGATATTGGCACATTGCAACGTTTGCCTACTATTCTCAACCCTGGCTTAGTAGCAGAATTGGCTTACACGGGGCGCAACGTGATGGGCAAAGAGGCCGAACATATCGGATTAGCCAATAAATCGTTTCCTACTCAAGATGAAATGATGCAATACGTAAAAGGAATAGCGGCAAATATTGCTTCCAAATCGCCATTGGTCATTAGAGGGACAAAAGATATTTTGCTTTATAAGCGTGACCATTCGGTAGCGGATAGCCTTGATTATGTAGCTACTTGGAACGCTGGAATGTTGATTTCTAACGATATTCAGGAAGCATTTCAGGCATTTATGCAAAAAAGAAAACCTGTATTTAAGGATTAGGGCAGCAAAATTTTCGGCTGGAAGGCAGAAGGCAAGCGGCATATATTTCTCCAAATTTATAAAACAGCGTTTAACCAAAAGAAAGGCAAACTATTCTTTGAAATGGTTTGCTTTTTTTGATGTAATTTTAGCCATTAGTAATTCACCTTTTTGACCGAAAACCAAAATATGGATATTTCTACACTTTACAATATATATTTATCGCACCCCGTGATAGTAACGGATAGCCGAACGATAACGCAAGGTTGCCTATTTTTTGCCTTGAAAGGGGAGCGTTTTAACGGAAATTTATATGCGCAGGATGCTTTAGAAAAAGGAGCTGCCTATGCTATCATTGATGAAAAAAAATATAAAACCAACGATAAATCTATTTTAGTTGATGATGTTTTGGCTACATTGCAAGCCTTAGCCACTTATCATCGACAGCAATTGGGCATTCCGATAGTGGCAATTACGGGGTCCAATGGCAAAACGACGACCAAAGAGTTGATGAACGTGGTTTTGGCAACTGCTTATCAAACTTCTTTTACGGCAGGCAATTTCAATAATCATATCGGTGTGCCGCTTACATTGCTTCGCATTCCTAAAAATACGGAAATTGCCATCGTGGAAATGGGGGCGAATCATCAACGTGAAATTGCTTTTCTTTGCGAAATGGCTTTGCCTGATTTGGGCGTAATCAATAATATTGGCAAGGCGCATTTGGAAGGTTTCGGAGGCATCGAAGGCGTAAAAAAAGGCAAAGCAGAGATGTATGATTATCTTTCTAAAAATAATAAAAAAGCCTTTGTAAACATTGATTTGCCTTTTCTGAAACAGTTGGCAGAAAAACGAGATGTAAATATTATTCCTTATGTTGATAGTGTCACGGAAAGTTATTCTACTCGCCTTAGCAGCATTGAGCCTTTCGTTGAACTGGAATTAATCACCAATAACGTCACAACAACTATTACATCACACCTTATCGGACAGTATAATTATTACAACATTCTTACAGCTATTGCTATCGGCAAACATTTTAATGTAACGGACGAGCAGATAAAAACCGCAATCGAAAGTTATATTCCTGATAACAATCGCTCACAAATTCTTCAAATGAAAACAAATACCTATATTTTAGATGCTTACAATGCTAACCCAACAAGTACGCAGCACGCTATGGAGCATTTTGCAAAAATGAAAGTTCCCAATAAAATAGCCATACTCGGCGATATGCTCGAATTGGGCGAAGAGAGTGAAGCCGAGCATTTGCATATTGCGCTTTTGGCGCAAAATCTCTTTTTTGAAAAATTAATCTTAGTCGGTCGAGAGTTTGCAAAAATCGCTTCCTCTATTAGTTGCAAACATTTCGACGATGTAGATACGCTCAAAAGTTGGATAACTTGGCAAAAATTTGAAAACTCGCATTTCTTACTCAAAGGGTCAAGAGGTATGAAATTGGAAAAATTGATTGATTCTTAGGTGATTGTTGAGATTGTTGAGATTGTTGGATTGTTGAGTACATTTTCAATTATTATTGCATATAATTATAATTTATTTTTAAAATGATAATCAGATATTTATATATAGACCGTCAGTTGAAAACATAGTAAACTTTTTTATAAAATAGCCTTTTAAACCTTTATCAGGTAGATTTTAAAAAAATCGGATATTACTTTTTTATCTGATGCTCTATAAATTTGGGTTCATTGACAATTTTTGCCAAGATAAAACCCTGAAAGCCTGCCACAGGCAGGCAGGCCTGCCTGCCGCAGGCAGGGGTTTGAGCAAATAGCATAGGGCATCGCCCTATGCTATGTTCAAAATACTAAAACAGCCCTGAAAGGGCGATAGCTTCCGCCCTTTCAGGGCTATTGTGATGCTTATTTTATTCCACTTACGCCCCTGCCTGCGGCAGGCAGGCCTGCCTGCCTGTGGCAGGTCTTTGGGGCTTTCTGGCAAAAATTGTCAATGAACCTAAATATCACTTGAAACTTTTTTTTAAAAATAATTCAAGACTGCTTTTTAGAGTACTCCCAGCAAACAATCAAAGGGAGTGTTCAAAAAAGTATGACATATACCGATTCGCTAAAACATAAAGTAATGATTATCAATATTTTATATTTTCATTAACTTATGCTAGACACCGTTCAGTGAACATTCCTCAATCAAACAATCAAACAATCAAACAATCCCAACAATCAAACAATCAAACAATCAAACAATCAAACAATCAAACAATCAAACAATCCCAACAATCCCAACAATCAAACAATCCCAACAATCAAACAATCCCAACAATCAAACAATCAAACAATCAAACAATCAAACAATCCCAACAATCCCAACAATCAAACAATCAAACAATCAAACAATCCCAACAATCAAACAATCAAACAATCAAACAATCCCAACAATCAAACAATCAAACAATCAAACAATCAAACAATCAAACAATCAAACAATCAAACAATCCCAACAATCCCAACAATCAAACAATCAAACAATCAAACAATCCCAACAATCAAACAATCAAACAATCAAACAATCCCAACAATCAAACAATCAAACAATCAAACAATCAAACAATCCCAACAATCAAACAATCAAACAATCAAACAATCCCAACAATCAAACAATCAAACAATCAAACAATCAAACAATCCCAACAATCAAACAATCCCAACAATCAAACAATCAAACAATCCCTTTTTATATAAAAATAATTACTATCTTTAACTGTCTTCATTATCAATCATAAAGCCAAAATAAAAACACTATGAAAGTCAAATTTTGCGGCGCAGCTAGAGAAGTGACTGGAAGTTCCCACCTTCTGATTTTAGACAATGGATTTAAAATATTATTGGATTGCGGCTTGTATCAAGGCGGCGATGATGATATGGACAACTTTAATGAAGATTGGCTATTTGACCCAAAGGAGATAGATGTGTTGATTGTTTCTCATTCGCATATTGACCACACTGGACGCATTCCAAAATTGGTAAAAGATGGCTTTAGAGGTAGGATATATTCTACGCACGCTACTCGTAGCTTATGCGCACTGATGCTGATGGACAGCGCACGAATACAAGAAAGTGACGCAAGATTTATGAGTAAGCGAAAATTTAAAGCCAAAAAACCACTCTACACTACGCAAGACGCAAAACAAACCTTAGAGCGTTTCGATTCTGTAAGTTATGAACGTTGGCAACGCATCAATAAAGATGTGAAAGTGATGTTTCGAGATGCGGGGCATATTTTAGGCAGTGCCAGCGTGACGCTCGAAATCACCGAAAACGGCAAAACTACCCGATTTGGCTTTACAGGCGATATAGGTCGTCCGTTTCGCCCTATTCTCAAAGACCCTCTTTCGATGCCCGAAGTAGATTATTTGATTTGCGAATCCACTTATGGCGGAAAAGACCACAAGTCTGCGCCTGCCGAATTGGAAGAATTTTTGGAAGTCATTCGAGAAACTTGTGTCCGAAATGGCGGAAAACTCATTATTCCAGCTTTTAGCGTAGGACGCACGCAAGAACTCGTTTATATGCTCGACCAATTGAGCAATGAAAGACAATTGCCCAAAATTCCTGTATATGTAGATAGTCCGCTGGCTATCAATGCAACGGATGTGTTCCGAATGCACCCCGAATGTTTTGATGATGAATTGATAGAATATATCGAATATGACCCGAATCCGTTTGGCTTCGAGCGATTGAGATATACCCGACAGGCGAGTATGTCGAAGCGAATTAATAGTTATAAAAAGGCGGCAATTATTATTAGTTCGTCGGGTATGGCAAATGCTGGTCGAGTGCGTCACCATCTTTTTCATAATATTGAAAGTCCTAAAAATGGCGTTCTTATCGTCGGATATTGCGCTCCTCAAACTACGGGTGGCAAAATCCGAAATGGCGAAAAAACGATTAACCTCTTTGGCAGAAATTTGCAAGTGAATGCCAAAGTCCATATTATGGATTCTTTTTCGGCACACGCTGACCGCACGGAGATGTACGAATTTATTAGAAATCAGCGTAGCAACTTAAAAAAACTCTTTCTAACGCACGGCAATTACCACACTCAGCAAGAATTTCAAACGTTTTTGAATGAGCGAGGCTTTGATAATATTGAAATTCCGAAACTCGGACAGGTCTTTGAGTTAGATTAAAAGAGTTATCACTCGACATATTTTTTAAAAACACACGAAAACAATAAGTTTTGAAAGGGTATATGGCATACATTTTTATAATTGTGAGCGTTTTGGCTTGTCAAAATATCGAAGAATCGCATAAGGTAGCTTCCGATGAAGCTTTGTGTAACTGTGTGGGCATCAATGATAAAGGCGAATGGGACGGCTACTTGACGGAAGATTGTATAGAGAATTATAAAAGCCGATTTGGTAAAGACGTGGACGAAATGCACGAATGGTTTTTAGCAAATTGTCCTAACTATAAACTCAAAAAAGCAAAACCTACCTTGCAGATATAAATGCGAATTAATATAACGCAAAAAAGCTCCTAGTAGTTTGTAACTACAGGAGCTTTACTGTTAATCATCAAAATCTATGAAAAATAGTATTGTATCAAAACAATTCTATTCCTCATCCTTAAACTTAATTACCATTTTTCCTTTGTGGTACAAATTACCTTCATGGAAATAAGCCTGGTGTGGCAAGTGCGGTTCGCCTGTTTCTTTACAAACTGCTACATTTGGCTTTTCTGCCTTATAGTGCGTGCGACGTTTGCGCTTACGCATTTTTGATATTCTACTCTTCGGATGTGCCATTACTATACTATTTTAAATCGTTCAACAACGAAAATTATCTAATTAAATATTATTTATTTCTTATTGAATTTAGACAATTCTCCCCAAATAGGGTTACTTGCCTCATTTTTATCTTCTTCATCTAGCTCTTCTTCGTCTTCAAAAAAGTCGAGCATATTGTATTCACAATCCTCCGGAAATTCATCGCATTCTGGCTTTAGTTTTCGTATAGGCAAGCTCAAATGAGCGAGTTCATATACATAATTTGCCAATTCTACGTGTGAGTTTTTCGGATTGATGTAAATTACTTCATCCGTATTTTCCCGTTCTACCTCACTGAATTTTACCATCAATTGATATTCGCCACTTACTGGCAAATCTATGGTCTCCAAACATCTATCGCATTCCGCCTCGACCGTTCCCGAAGATTTAAAATCCAGCACCAACATATTGGTACGTTTATCTAAATCTAATTGCACGTTTAATGCAGCATTTTTGATGCTACTATCTTCAAAACGTGAAAAGAAAGAACTATCAATCTGAAATTCAAACTGATGGATACCAAACTTTAATCCTTGGAATGGGATTGAAAAAGGCTTTAAAGCATCCATTTTTTTAGTTTTTAAAAAGTTGGGCAAAAATAAGTTTTTTTTCTAACTCTATCAAAAAAGGAACTAGATTTTATTTCTAAACGTGGGTTTATAGGTTCTTCATTGTCAGATTTATGCAATAAAAACATTGCTCTTATCGCTTTCTGCTAACAAATTTGAACGCCTCCCGTACAAACTATCAAAATTATAACCCATTAAGGGTTAATATAATATTTTCTTTATGCCTTTTAACGATATTTAAGGTAGGAGTTTGGTCGCTCCTGCCTTATTTTATTGGCTTTGCCTCTCCTTACCTAAAGACCAATAACCTATTACTATCCAATCTCAATAAAATAGCTAATAAAATAGTAAAAGCTATCAAAGACGAACCTCCATAACTGATAAATGGTAGCGGAATCCCTATCACGGGCATTATTCCCATTGTCATTCCTACATTTACAAGTAAGTGAAAAAACAAAATACTCGCTACACCATAGGCGTATATTCGAGTAAATCTAGAGCGTTGTCGTTCGGCAATCACCAATATTCTTAATAATAATAATAAAAACAACATAATCACGGCAAATACGCCGATGAAGCCCTGCTCTTCGCCAATGGCACAAAAAATAAAGTCGGTTGCTTGTGCTGGCACATAGTTGAGCTTCGTTACATTGCCTTCCAAAAAGCCTTTCCCTGCCAGTCCGCCTGAGCCAATTGCCCGTTTTGACCACGTTACATCATTGTGCAAATAGGTTTCCGAGGTGCCCGGCGGAATGCGCCCGATCAGCGTCCCGGACATGCTTTCCAGGACCATGGGGGCGCCGCCGAATATTCCTGCGGTCATCACCAGCGGTATAAGGATCTGCATGGTTGTCACGCCGAAATTCCCCAACCCGGCATTCATGCCCAGCGAATAGCCCTGGATTTTCTTGGGGAAAAAGAAGCTGATATTGGACATCGAGCTGGCGAAATTGCCGCCGCCGAAGCCCGACAGAAGCGCCATCAGCTGAAAATGCCACAAGGGCGCGTCGGGGTTCTGGAGAATAATGGCGGTCCCGGCAGACGGGATCAGCAGCAATGCCGTCGTCAGGAAGATCGTGTTGCGCCCGCCGGCGAGCCGGATGAAGAAGGTCGACGGAATTCTCAGCGTGGCGCCAGACAGGCCCGCGATCGCGGTCAGGGTGAACAACTCGGCCTGGCTGAAGCCGAAAGTTCAGATTGATCATCTGGACCGTGATGATGCCCCAATAGAGCCATACGGCAAAACCGCACAGCAGGGCCGGGATGGAGATCCACAGATTGCGGTTGGCGATGGCCTTGCCGGTCGCTTCCCACTGTCGGGGTCTTCCGGGTTCCAGTTTTTCAGATCCTTGCCCATCTGGGGGCTCCTTGATCGATCTTGTGTTGGGTCGGACATCACCGCGATGGTCCGGGCCGGGGAATGGATGCGGTCAACGCCGCCGTGCCGAACTCAGGGTGCGGCCGAGGCGGGAGGTGGGGAGGTCTCAGGAAGGTCGCTGAGATGCGTATCGCCGGCCAGGGTGCGGGAATTTGCGATGTTCCATGCGGCGGATGGCGACGTGCATCCAGACCGTCGAGATCGCGACGATCGCGAACATCAGCATGAAGCAGCTGGTCCAGACGCCGGTCAGGTCATTCATGACGCCGAAACTGATCGGCAGGATGAAGCCGCCGAAGCCACCGATCATGCCGACGAGCCCACCGACTGCGCCGACGTGGTGCGGGTAGTAGACCGGGATGTGCTTGTAGACGGCGGCCTTGCCGAGGCACATGACGAAACCCAGTCACCGACAGGCCGACAAAGAGCGGAACACCGAGGCCGAAGTTGAATTCGATCGGGCCGTCGATGCCGCTCGACGATGTAACTGGTGTCCGGATAGCTCAGGATGAACAGGCAAACCAGCGACACGATGAATGTGAGATACATCACAAATCGTGCGCCCCACTTGTCCGACATCCAGCCACCCAGCGCCCGGAACACCGATCCCGGCAAGGAGTAGAGCCCGGCGAAGAGACCCGCTGTCGTCAGCTCCAACCCATAGGCACCGACATAGTAGCGCGGCAGGAAGCTGGCCAGCGCGACGAAGGCGCCGAAGACGAAGAAGTAATAGGTCGCAAACCGCCAGACCTGCGGGTCTTTCAGCGGTTCCAGCTGCATCAGGGCCGAGGTCAGGGCGCATTGGTCCGGACTGCGCTTCGGCAACCAGTACAGGGTCGTCCTTGGTGAACACCCAGAAAATCACCGCCATGGCCAGCAGGACACCGGCATAGATTTGCGCGGTTTGCTGCCAGCCGAAGGCGACAACCAGGAAGGGCGCTCCGAAATTGGTAACCGCCGCTCCCATATTGCCGACGCCGAATATACCGAGCGCCGTGCCTTGTGCCTTGGCCTCATACCAGCGCGACACTAGGCGATGCCGATGATGAAGGAACCGCCTGCGAGCCCGACGCCGAGCGCGGCGGGAAGAACCAGGGATAGGTTTCCGCCATCGACAGGAGGAAGGCTGCGACCGCTGTCGTGACCATCTGGATCGGGAACATGATCCGGCCGCCATATTGTTCGGTCAGAATACCGAGGAATATGCGGCTGATGGATCCAGTCAAAACCGGTGTCGCCACCAGCAATCCGGAACTGTGTTCCGGAAAGGCCAAGTTCTCGTTTGATCTGATCACCGATGATCGAGAAAATTGTCCAGACCGCGAAGC
>CALOED010000309.1:0-27119 GCA_942492005.1 uncultured Saprospiraceae bacterium | reverse complement strand
ATCCTTCGCCCGTTCGTTGCCTTCGCGGCCTTGGTCGCCACGGTGCGTATCCTCCTTGCCGCTACAACTTATTGGGCATCGAAGTCACTCAGTGGCTTTCGAAGCTGAAGGCAACGGCGACTTCGAGTCACGCGAAGGCCATGGGCTGGAACATGCACTCTTATACCATGTGGACCTCAGAAGAGCTCTCCTTTCCGGATGAATTTATTTTGGCCACGCCTTCTCATCTCGTCTTCGAACATCTGAACTGCAAGCATCAAACAAGCAGCCCTGGCGAGATCTCCCGCTGTCTTAAACCGGATGGAATCTTCACCCCCCCCCCCGCATTACATTTGACTACAACAATCCGGCCTCTGACGTGTCGGCTACGGCAGACGCGTTTTTTTGATCGCCCTTCCCGCAACCAGTTAAAATCAATCGCAGACATGAACCGCACCCTTCCTGGCCAGCGGGCAGCTGCGGGTGACCGGTAATCACCGATTTTAGAGACAATAATGAATCATACCTGCTGCATCCACTATTCAACAACGCCCCCTACACTTTTTGGCGCGCTCTTCCTGAAAAAGAAACCTCCCGCAAGCCAAAGGCGCAATGGAGCGTCATCCGAAAGCTCCTTTTTATAAAGATTATCGTGAAATGCTCGACAAAGAGCATAAAAATATTGATGCCGTAGTAGTTGCTACGCCTGACCATCAGCACGCAGTGATTGCGATGGCAGCGATGGAACTCGGCAAACACGTATATGTAGAAAAGCCACTCACGCACGATATTTATGAAGCTAGAAAACTAACCGAAGCTGCAAAAAAGTACAAAGTAGTTACTCAGATGGGCAATCACGGTAGTTCTGGAGACGGCATTCGCCAAATACAAGAATGGATAAATGCGGGTTTGATTGGAAAAGTCACGAAAGTTCATTGTTTTACTAATCGCCCCGTTTGGCCGCAAGGCATCCCTACGCCTACCGAAAAATCCGAAATACCGAAAGAACTCGACTGGAATCTTTGGCTAGGCACTGCACCTTTCAGAGATTTTCATCATTCTTATGTGCCGTTCAACTGGCGAGGCTGGTGGGATTTTGGAACGGGTGCGCTCGGCGATATGGGTTGCCATATTATAGACCCTGCCTTTAGAGCGTTGAACTTAGGCTATCCGATTTCTGCCGAAGCCAGCGTTTCGCAGCAGTATATCAGAAATTGGAACGTCGGTTACTATCCTGATAGCTGCCCTGCAAGCTCAAAAGTTCATATCAAATTCCCAGCTCGTGGAGATATGCCGCCCGTGGAAATGGTGTGGTATGATGGCGGATTGATGCCCGCTCGACCTGACGAACTCGGTGCAGATGAAGATTTCGGAGATGGAGATGGTGGCGTTTTGTTTGAAGGCACAGATGGAAAGCTGCTTTGTGGCACGTATGGCCGCAATCCTCGTTTGCTGCCAACTAAAATCATGAAAAGTTTCAAACCGCCAAAACCAACTCTACCTCGAGTCGAAGGTGGCGCAAGCGGACACCAGAAGAATTGGCTCGAAGGCATCAGAAATGGCACGCCTACCAGTTCCGATTTTTCGTATGCTGGGCCTTTTACCGAAACGGTTCTCATGGGTAATTTAGCCATTCGTTGCTATAATTATCGAACTAAAAAAGGAAAAACACCAGGCAGAGTCAAGTTGCTTTGGGATGGCGAAAATATGAAAGTCACCAATTTGAAATTAGCGAATGATTTTGTAAAACGTGATTATCGCAAAGGTTGGAAACTTTAAAATAACTCTTCTTTCTTTGCTCTTTTGTCGAAAGCTATCCAAACTGTGAGATTTTTTTTTCTTGCCGTTTAGATAGCTTTCTCCATTTTGCTAAGGTGACAATCCTTTACTTTTGGCTCAGGTAGCTAAAATTCAAATTTCACTCGATAAATTCGCCCCATTCCATTTGTATATTGTTGGCTTATTTTCTTTAATGATTTTACAGATTGTGGCTTTTTAAAAGATTTTGGGACTTCGCTACGCTCGCTTGTAAAATATAAATAACCATCTTTCACAAAAGGGCAATAATCTATTTTATTGGAGTTTACAGGAGCTTTTAAATGTTGGGCTTTGCCCCATTCTCCATTTTCGTTCTTTTTAGAATAAAACATATCGCTGCCGCCCATTTCTTCGGCTCTTCCGTAAGATGTGAAAATGATTAAAGATTCGTCGGGCGAGACAAAAGCATTGTATTCATAAAGTACAGAATTGACGCTATCGCTCAATACCGTTGGCAATTCATACTTTTCATCTTTCCATTTACTGATAAAAATATCTTCTTTACGGCTCGCATCTTCGGCAAGTCTTGTGAAATATAAATTCCCCGAACTGGCTACCGACGGGTAAAATTCATCTTTTGAAGTATTTACAGGAGAACCTACATTCGCCGCTTTTGACCATTTTGATTGCAATGTTTTTCTGCTGACATACCAAATATCCATGTCTTTGGGTTGCGATGATGCCTCATTAGTGGGGCGAGCAGATGCAAAATACATCTTTAAGCCATCAGGCGAAAAGAATGGCTCTAGGTCTTTAAACTGTCCCGAAAAAGTAGCAATCTTAGGTTTTGACCATTTTTTGCCTTTCTTTCTGATGCAAGCAATACTCGAAAATTCCTTTCGTGGCGTTTCGATGGTGAAATATATTTCTTCGCCATTGGGCGAAATTGCCAAGTCTCTTACGTTTTCAAATTGCCCAAATATTTCGGGAAGAAAAGCCTCTTGCGATTGCGCATTATAAAATAACAAAACTGCAACAGTCAAAGTAAAAATATGCTTCATAATCTTTTTATTGAATGATGTTATATAAGTATTTAAATTTACTAATAAAAGGCTTTACTGTTTCAAAATCATAAAAAATACGACTATCAAGCGTTTTAATGATATGGCTGTTTGATTTATAAAAAAAATCCATAAGATTTTTAAAAAACCTTATGGATTTCATACTTCAAAATCAATCACAAATAACCCTTATGCCATTGAATCTTGCCATGCTTTAACGCCTTCTTCAAAAGTTTTGTGTCCTATTTGTTCTTCAATTTCGCCAGTCGGCAATTTTTTTAGCTTGAGCAACTGATTATTGATTTTAACGTTTTTCCAAGCTTCAAAACACTGACGGAGCAGGCTGATATGTTCAGGTTTCACCAAATCCATATCGAGTTTATACAATTCCTCAATCAGCTTGCGAGTAGCTGCATCTTGCGATTCTTCACCATATATATAAGGTGACAACCTCACAAAGCGGTCATTGTTATTTGGATTTGTATAATCTTGGTCAAATTGTAAAATATAAGCGACATAATTCGCCCAATCTGGCGGCTCATCAAGAATGGTATTTGCCATATAAATCACCGTTTTGAAGAAAAATCGAAGTCCTTTAAATGGGTTTTTTCGCCCTTTTTTTGAGTTTTTGTATCAACTCCAAAAACTCTTCTTTTTTCTTCATCGACATCACCATTGCCCCTGTACCGACGGACAAAACTTGCATATTTTCCTTCGGAACGCAGTTTTTTACGGCTTCTATCACGCCTGCCGCCACAGGGTTATTAAATCCGCCGAGCGCACCATCCCAAAGGTGATAGCATTTTTCGGAATCATCAAACTTAATTTCTGCTGGAAAATCGAAATAATTAACGGGCGCATTAGAAGAACCGTGAATCGCTTGTGGCAATGTCACAGGATAATAATTAGAGTCTTTATTGCGATACGACCTGAAAAATTTTGCTCGATTGTTCAATGAATCGAAAGTGGCTACAATTACTTTCAATTCTTCTTTTCCTACAAATTGAGGAATTTCTTCCAATGGAATTTTGCTGACTTTCTCGAATATTTCGTTGAAGGCTTCTAGCTTTTTGTCTGCATCGTATCTTGGCACCTATGCCAAACAAACTCGTGATGCCCGTAGGAAAATATTTCTTACCCAAAGGCAGCTTATGAAATACTTTTTCTCGCAATTCTTTTTTCTCAAAAAGCTCCAGTGCTTCACCTAAGGTCCAATTGCAAGCCAACGCCGTCAATACAATACTTCCGCCCGAATTGGCAATAACCATATCAAACTGACGCAGGATTTCATGCCCTTTAGCGTCTTTAAAAATCTCTTGTAAGGCTAATATTTGCAATATTGACCAACTTCCTCCACCATCCAATGAAAGTATTCTATATGGACTGTTCATCTGTTCTTTGTTTGTAAAATAATAATTCAATGGGCTGCTTACAGCTTATAAACGTTCCTGCCAACAAGTAAGTCACAGGTTCATTATCTTATTTTTGTAAAATAGTGGCTTTCGCCAATAGCAAAACTAGCCTTCTGCCGCTTCAACCACCTTCGACCACACTCTAAAGACGTTTTTATAACACATCTTCGCAATGTCATTTTCCGAATATCCTCGCTTCAAGAGTTCAAATATCAAATTAGGATACTGAGAAACGTCTTTCAAACCTGTGGGCAAGCTATCTCCTACGCCATCGTAATCAGAGCCAAAACCAACGTGGTCAATACCTGCGATTTTCACAACGTGGTCAATGTGGTCGGCTACCGTTTTGACATCAGCGAAAAGCGTTGGATGTGTTTTTCTATATTCTTCGATAATTGCTTTGGCTTCGTCGCTATTCATATCCTGAATATCTTTCTTGTCCAATAATTTTTTGATTTGCTGACGGTTTCTCTTGTTGGCTTCTGACACTTTGCTATCCAAAAATGTAGAACCAAAATTGATTTGAATCACACCACCATTTTTAGCTAAATATTTCAACATATCGTCATTCATATTGCGCTCAAAACCTGGCGTAAATTTGCGACAAGACGAATGAGAAGCTATTACAGGCACTTTCGTTAGTGCCATCACTTGGTAAAAATGTACTATCAGAAATATGCGAAACATCTATCATAATGCCCACTTTGTTCATTTCTGCCACTACTTCTTTGCCAAAAGGACTCAAGCCGTTCCACGTTCGAGCATCGTCATAAGACGAGTCGCAAATCTGATTATCTTTAGAATGTGTCAGCGTAATATAGCTAATACCTCGCTTGCGGAAATAAGTTAAGTTTTTCAAATCATTGCCGATAGGTGCGCCATTTTCCATGCCCATAGGCAAAGAAATCAAGCCTTTTTTGAACTGACGCTCAACATCTTTAGGAGTCCATGCCACTTCAAATTTATCGGGATGCGCCTTTGCAATACCGCTCACCATATCAATCAATTCATCGGCAAATTCCTTTGCACCTCCTGTTTTTTGATATTTTGCAGGAATATAAATAGACATAAAAGGCGCATCAAGTCCGCCTTTTTTTGCTCGTTTATAATCAAAATCGCCTTCGTCGGTCTCAATCGGAATACCTAAAAACTCCTTTTCGAGTTTAAAATTCTTAATCTCCAAACGATACGGCAAATCCACATGACCATCCGTTATGATGTATTTGTGGGCAATTTCATCTGCCAATTTCATCAATTCAGCATCGCTCAATTGGGTTAAATCTTGCGCTTTGGGCGTACAACTCGTTATGAAAACGATTGCTCCCAACATTAAAAATGATATTATTTTCTTCATCTGATTTGGTTTTTTATTAGAACGTAATGAATATAAAGGTATTTAGACTCTAGGAATTGGTTTTAATCTTTTATTCTATTTTTTTTATTCAGATATGTTTTTTATCAAATATCTAAGACACTCACCAGCAAGTTGGTTTATTTTTAAAAAATATATTCAAAAAAACAATATAGTTTTCTATGAAAAAAAAAGAACTATGGCTTAGTATTTGGTCACAAAACTGTAAAACACTACGGATACCAACGTTTTTGCGCTGTATCTATCCAAATTAAATGCTAACGAAAAATGCTAATATTGACCATTGCACTTATGATTCTTGCTCTAAGTTTATTTAACGTACTCAACGAAAAAGGTAATTTATTTTATCAAGACAACCGCTTTTGGTTTACTCTTTTATCAATTATAATAATCGGTACTATTTCGAGTTTTGTGATTACTTGATGATTTTGAGACTTAAATCTAGGCTCTGATTAGAATGCGTCAGCGCACCTATTGAGACAAAATCAACGCCCGTCGCTGCTTTATCGTACAATGTTTCGAGTGTAATTCCGCCCGATGCTTCCACTTCAAATCTGCCATTAATGATTTTCACGGCTTCTTTTTGCAATTCTACCGAGAAGTTATCCAACATAATCCGAGTGATTTGCCCAATTGCCAACACTTCACCCAATTCCTTTAAGTCTCTGACTTCTACGGTGATATTCAATTTTTTATCATTTGCTTCTTGATAATCCAACGCTCGCTGAATTGCCTGCGTTACGCCGCCTGCTGCGTCTATATGATTGTCTTTTATCATCATCCAATCGTATAAACCCCAACGATAATTCGTGCCGCCACCAATGAAAACCGCCCATTTTTGGAGCATTCTAAACAAAGGTGTGGTTTTTCGAGTATCCAAAATCTTCACGTCTAAGCCTTTCACTTCATCCACATACCTGCGAGTCACCGTAGCTATTCCGCTCATGCGCTGCATGGTATTCAGTGCCAAACGCTCCGCACGAAGCAAGGCTTGCGCATTGCATTCTACGATAAAAGCCACATCGCCATGTTTCACTTCCTCTCCATCATTGATAAATACTTCGATGTTTGCCGTTGGGTCAGCAAACATAAATATTTTTTTAGCGACTTCTACGCCTGCCAAAATTCCATTGTCTTTTACCAAAAGGCGAGCTTTATCTCGTTTATCCGCCGGAATGCACGCCAATGAAGTATGGTCGCCATCTCGCACATCTTCCAAAAATCCTTGTGCGATAAATACATTCAATTCTTGTTCGTTGTATTTAAAATTCATATTTCTAAAATTTCTTTTGTCGTTACTTATTTTCAATTCTTTTATCATTTCGCTGCTGCAAAAAAACGAAATTTAAAGCCCATAAAAAAATGCCTTCCAAGAGTAAAAAACTCCTGAAAGACATTCTAAAATTATTGGTGGTTATTGGCCACCAAAATTACTCTCTCTCTATTTGTATTTGCTGTATCGTCTTTTTGCCACCTGCTTCTTTTGCATGAATAAACACTCGGTAAGTTCCCGTAGAGGCTTTAAAAATACCAATGCAGTAGTTTGCACCCGATGGAGAAGTCCCTTCGTGTTCTTTTGTAAAAGAAATAGGTTTGTGTTTTGCAAAGAAATTTTCCATTACGCCCTTTGCAGCGGCTCTTGAATAAATATTATCGTTATCGAAAACAGCTATTTCCACTTCATCATCAAAATAAGCAGAAAGGGCCGTTGCGTTGCCTGATTTGAATGCACTAATGATGTTCGAAAACATAATCCCGTCATTTGCTATGGCAAAAAATGGAGTTGAAATCATTAGTATTAAAATAAGTTTTTTCATGATTTTTGTTTTAGCACAAAGTTTTGATGTTAAGCTCTCTCTCTCTTTTATAAAATGATGTAGAAAAATGTAAATGATACTTTCTACTATTTGTTTAGTTCTACGAATTATACTTAAAAAATGTTCCTTACTTATAGAATGTGACAGTACAATTATAATTTAGACTATCTTTGAAATTAAATAATATAGAATTAACTACAAAGCAACAAGCTATTTTTATTTTTGCAAAAAACCTTGCAATCCTAAATTAGAATGGGTTTATCGAAGATTTCAATCCTTTTAACCCTTGATTTCTGCATTGCATCTAAAAATGACTATTTCAGTGAAAAATCAAAAAGTAATCCTTCTTATCCTCGACGGCTGGGGACATAGCCCAGACCCAAAAGTCAGTGCTATTGCACAGGCCCAAACGCCTTTTGTTGATAGTTTGTACCAGCAATATCCCAATTCTGAACTCGTCACTTTTGGCGAAGAAGTGGGTTTGCCTGATGGACAAATGGGCAATTCCGAAGTCGGACACCTCAATATTGGTGCAGGTCGTGTTGTCTATCAAGAGTTAGCTCGCATCAACAAATCCATCAAAGAACATACTTTACACACTAATTTGACTTTGCAAACAGCTCTCGGCCACGCCAAAACACATAAAAAAAACGTTCATTTCCTAGGTTTATTATCTGACGGGGGCGTTCATTCCCATATCAATCACCTCAAAGCACTCTGCGACATATCGCATGAAGCTGGTGTAGAAAATGCTTTTATCCACGTTTTCACAGATGGCCGAGACACTTCTCCTCATGGCGGTTTGGAATATATCAAAGACCTCGCATCTCACATTCAGCACCAAAACGTAGAAATTGCCTCCGTGATTGGTAGATACTACGCTATGGATAGAGACAAGCGTTGGGAGCGCATCAAGTTGGCGTATGATTTACTGGTACACGGCAAAGGCGAAACGACTTCCGATATTTTGGCAGCCGTGCAGACTTCTTATGACAATGACGTGACCGATGAATTTATTCAACCTATTGTGAAAGTAGATGCCGACGGGCAGCCGATTGCAAAAATTGAAGCAGGCGATGTGGTCATTTTTTATAATTTCAGAACCGACCGACCACGAGAAATCACCGAAGTACTAACGCAAACGGATATGCCTGAACACGGAATGAAAACCTTGCCGCTTCATTTCGTAACCATGACTCGATACGATAACACATTCAAGAACATGAATGTCGTTTTTGAAAAAGATGACATCACCGAAACTCTTGGCGAAGTGCTGTCTAAAGCGGGCAAAACGCAATTGCGCATTGCCGAAACGGAAAAATATCCGCACGTTACTTTTTTCTTCAATGGCGGCAGAGAAGTAGCATTCGATAACGAAAACAGAATCATTGTGCCTTCTGCTAAAGTAGCTACTTACGACTTGCAACCTGAAATGAGTGCGAAAGGCATCACGGATAATGTAATGGAACAAATCGAAAAAAATCAACCCGATTTTATTTGTTTGAATTATGCAAATGCCGATATGGTGGGACATACGGGCGTTTTTGAGGCAGCCGTTAAAGCCGCAGAAGCCGTTGATGATTGTCTTGCTCGCTTATTTGAAGTCTTAAAAAAATACGATTACACCGCATTTGTCATTGCTGACCATGGCAATTCCGATACCATGATTAACCCTGACGGAACGGTCAATACTGCGCATACCAAAAATCTAGTGCCTTGTATTTTTGTAGCAAATGACACAACTGACGTTCAACTCAAAAATGGGAAATTGGCAGATATTGCACCTTCTATTCTGAAAGTAATGGGAATAGATGCGCCTGCGGCTATGGATGGGAATGTCTTATTTTAAAAACAGTTTTAGTTTTTTTCTGGAATAAAGAAAAAGGTTTGAATATTAATTTATTCAAACCTTCTTTTATAAGTAGTCGGACATAACATATTTATTTTGTCCAATTACTTAAGTAGTTAGACAAAATTATTTCCAATGGGTCATGGCTTATTGGAAATAATTTTGTCTTTTCAACAATAGCCATTATTCACAAAGCGGCGAAGCCGCTTTTTCTATCTTCATTATCAGTTAGTTATGTAATAGAATTTAGTTTTATGAATAAAGTCTAATCAAAAAAACTAACTGGTTTTCTTTTTCTTCTTTTTACTGGCTTTTGCCAACGGATTGAATGCCAGGCATTTATTAACCCAATATTCCAAATCTTCATCCATATCAAAACCTTCTGGCTCTACAAACACATATCCTTTCATCGAACGCCCCGTAAACATCATTTCTTTTGCACCCGTTTTGGAAAGAGCTTCTTCATAAGCCGCCTCTCCTACTCTAGCCATAAGTTCATCTTTTACGATGCCCAGACACATTTTTTCATCTATCATAAAGGTAAATCCGCCAAACATTTTTTTGGTCGAATAATTGATTTTTTTCTCATCCAAAATTTCTTGAATCCTTCCTGCTAAGTGTTCGTTGTACGCCATTCTTTGATATTTTTATTTTATAAAAAACAAATCATTTTAAAAATAAGCATTTTCACTTGCAATTAAACGCTTTTGTTTAGAAAAAAATAATATACTGGCTTTTCAAATTCATTTTTTTCTAATAAGCCATTCGTAAAATATCGTATCTTGAATATTTTCATTTCAATTACGCCAACTATTTTTTGTTTTAAATCGTTATTTTGACTAATTCAATTTTTTAACTACATTAGTTGAATAATCGCCTAATAATTCAAATATTAAACTTTTTCGATGCCCAAAAAAGGTACACTCAAAACTACAAATGAAACAATACAACTTGCAGACACGCCTTTTGCGCATGGCGGAGAAGCTGAACTATTTCAGATAGTAGCTCCTAGCAAGTATCGCAACTATGTAGCTAAGGTCTATTTTCCCCAAAAACGCACCGAGCGACAAGCGCAAAAAATCCATTATTTGGTCAATAATCCGCCCGAACTCGCCTTACACGAAGGGCATCAATCGGTGATATGGATGTCGGATAGCTTGTATGTGAATGGGCAATTTGTGGGTTTTATTATGCCGTATGCCAAAGGCGCAAAACTCGAACTACTCTGCTCCAGTCGCATTCCGAAACAATTTGCAAATGATTGGAATCGCTTTTCTTTTAAGCAAAAAGGCTCTAGAGAGTTGCGCTTAAAAATCTGTTTTAATCTTGCCACTGCCGTTTATCAAATTCATAAAACGCAACGATATGTCGTCGTAGATTTGAAACCCGACAACATTCTTATTCAGCCGAATGGTTTGGTTTCGATAGTAGATATTGACTCGGTTCAAGTAGTAGAGAACAATCGAATGCTCTACCCTGCCCGAGTGGCAACGCCTGAATTTTCGCCACCAGAATATTATCGAGATGCCAAACCGGGCAAAACCGTGATTTTCGAGACTTGGGATAGGTTTAGTTTGGCGGTTATTTTTTATAAAATGCTCTTTGGTATTCATCCCTATGCGGGAAGTAGTTTGCCACCTTTTGATAAATATGTGAACCTGCAAGACAAAATCAAGTACAGTCTTTTCGTCCATAGCCCAAGCAGAAGAAGCAATTTCAAGGTCATTCCGCCACCTCATAAGGCATTTTACCATTTGCCTGCTCATATCCAAAACCTATTTGTTCGGTGCTTTGAATACGGTCACGATAATGCTTACGAGCGTCCTTCTGCCAATGAATGGTGCTGGGGAACTACGCCTCGTCAGCCGCTGATTCCTATTCGCAAGTTGCCTTCAATGGCATTGCCAATGAAGGCGGTGCAGTACTCTACGCCTATTTCGCTGACCGCCAAAGGCGATGATATTCAAATTCCTAATTTACAAACTCAGCCGCCAAGGAATATTACCTATCAGGCTTTGGATAGTAATTTTAGGCTGCCAAGAATAGTGTTTGGTAGCACTGCTATTGCTACTGTTTTATGGCTTAGTTTTACACCTTTCGGTTTCACGAATTGGACTTTTATTCAACTGTTGAGCCTTGCGACTACCTCACTCGGCATCTTAGCCGTAGATTATTATAGCCTATCAGCAACCAAAGAAAAGCACCTCGCCCAACAATTCAAGAAAAAAATAGGCAATGCAAAGCGTGAAAAACGTGCTTTGGTCAATCAACTCATTCGGCAAATGCAGCGCCGACCAAAGGCTGATTTGACGGAGCAAAAACGATTTTATCACAACCAAAATCAAATACTTCAAGAAGAACGGGAACAAATAGATGAGATAGTGGGCGCATATCGCCATGAAATTCACAAAAAAGACCAGAAGGTATTGTTATTAAGTCAAGAGGAACTCGACCAAGTTATTCAGTTAGAAAAAAAGCTGACGGAAACTATTGATATTTCTATCGAAGATGGTTTGAAATATTTGCCTTTGCCCGAAAAATTGGCATGGGTTGAGCAGCGATTGAAAACATTAAACCATGCAGATGCCCCTAATTTGAAAACACAATTGACTAAAATCAAAGAAGAACTCACCGAAGCCAATACCTTATTTGATGAACAGCGCAAAAATATAGCTACTCAATACGAATTGGCGCATCAATCCATCAACGAAGCTGCTGCAAAGGCATATCAGGAAATGAGCGAAAAGATAAAAATCATCAATCTGAAAATAACGGAAAGGAAAAAAGAGCTTTTTGAAACGGTATTTTCAAATCAAGCGAATTTGGTAGAAGCGCAAAATGAAGAAATTCAGAAAATCAAAAAGGAGATTTTAGAACTTGGTGATTTATACCAAAATTTCAATACCGTTTCTAATAAAGTGTTGGAATACAAGGATATAAGTTTTAAAAAATATCTAAAAAGAATATTTTCTTAGAACGACATAAAAAATTAGACTACGGTTTTGAAGCACAAAGGCACATAGAAAATGGAGTGTATTTTATTTTTCTAAAGAAAAATAATTTCCAATAACTATGTGCCTTTGTGTTTCAAAAAAAAACTAAGTTCTATCCAAAAATTTCAGTACCTGCAAAGTGAAAAGCAGACTCGATAGCTGCGTTTTCGTCAGAGTCAGAGCCGTGAACAGCGTTTTCGCCAATGCTAGTTCCGTACATTTTACGAATAGTACCTTCTGCCGCTTCCGCAGGATTAGTTGCACCGATAAAGTCTCTGAATGATTGAACAGCGTTATCTTTTTCCAAAACAGCCGCTACAATTGGTCCAGAACACATAAAATCAACTAATTCGCCATAAAAAGGACGCTCCGCATGAACAGCGTAAAACTGCTGTGCAGATGCTTTTGTGAGTTGTGTCATTTTCATAGCTACGATTTTGAAACCGCCCTCTTCTGCCATTTTAGCTAAAATTGCACCAGCGAATCCTTTTTTTACCGCTGTTGGCTTAATCATCGTCAAAGTTCTATTACCAGCCATTTGTTTCGTATTAATTTTATATTATTAAAAAAAATATTTCCTTCTACTTATTTTACAATACTTTAAATCAATTTTAGAATACTGTGAAATAATTTTTATTTTCGCAAACGCCTAAGCTTCTGCTCAAAAACGGTGCAAAAGTAAGGCAAACCCAACCGTTATCCCAAAGTATTATTAAAATATTTCTTTAATAATAGGTTAAGAGGTTATTAATAATAGGCTCAAATCCTTAATTTTGCGAACTTCAAACACTTATACTCTATACCAAAACATGGTTTTAGCCAAAAAAAATACTCTTATAATTTTATAAAATATTGGTCATAAAACAATAAAGCACCTTTACCGCTTTTATAAAATGATATAATCAATTTTCAATCTTTAAAAAACTAAATGGAAAATATAGCTATATTAAAAACACTTTTAGAAAGTCCTAAAAACATTGTAATTGTTTCTCATCGCAACCCCGACGGAGATGCCATAGGCTCATCTTTAGGATTAAAGCACTTTCTAACACAACTTGGGCATACAGTAACAGTCAGTTTCCCTTCCGAATTTCCAGCATTTGTTGGTTTTTTGCCCGAAGCAGATAAAATACTCATTCACGATAATCATCCGGACTTTGTAGAAAAGCGATTGGAGGATGCTGATATTATTTTTGCATTGGATTTCAATGCTTTGAGTCGTATTGACAATATTGGAGATTACATTTCTAAAAACTGCACCGAAAAGGTAAAAGTATTGATTGACCATCATTTAGAACCCGAAGCCTTTGCCCAATATACTTTATCAGAGACTACGGCGAGTTCTACTTGCGAGCTGATTTATGTTTTTATCCAACTGTTGGGCATGGAACATTTGGTGAATAAAAAAGTGGGAGTTTGTCTATTTACGGGTATTTTGACCGATACAGGCTCTTTCAAATACGGTACTTCTCCTCGATTGTATCGCATAGCGGCTAAGCTCAAAGAGTGTGGCGTAGATGATTATTCGTTACAATTTGAGCTATTCAATAGCCAAACAGAAAAGCAATTGCGCCTGTTAAGTTATTGCCTAAGCCATCGAGCGATGGAGATTTTTGATGAGTACAATACAGGAATTATCGTATTGAGCAAGCAGGATTACGAATATTTTGATATTCAGCGAGGAGATACAGAAGGTATTGTCAATTATATTTTGCGTATCAAAAACATACGTTTTGCCGCCCTGATTACAGAACAGCCCAAAGTCATTAAATTATCTTTGCGCTCGCAAGGTAGTTTTTCGGTACAAGAAATTGCACAAAAGTATTTCAAAGGCGGTGGACACAAAAACGCATCGGGCGGTATTTCCTATCAATCATTGAGAGGCACGGTCGAAAAATTCAAGAAAATACTACCTGAGTACAAGGATGCCTTAACTGCCGAAGAAGATTTTTCGGTGGAAGTCGGTTATTTTTCATATAACGACGATAGTCCAGCAACAGTAATAGATAATGGGACAAATGCTTCTGGTTTGGCAATTCCTGTTGGAGTTGGATTCAAGTATAATATTTCGGATGGATTTGGTTTGTATTATCATACACAATATGGAATTGAATATTCTGGAGATGCTTATAATGGTGTTGATCCAGATTCTAAAGATAAATTTTGGCTCCATGAATTGGGAGTGGCATTCAATTTTGGAATGAAGGATAGTGATGGTGATAGAGTTGCAGATGAAAAAGATCATTGCCCAGACACACCTGGTTTAAAGAGTCTTAACGGTTGTCCTGACAGTGACTTAGATGGCATTGCTGATAAAGATGATGCTTGTCCAGAATTGGCAGGTGTAATTGAACACAACGGATGTCCAGATTCGGATGGTGATGGAATTATTGACCCTAATGATGACTGTCCTCAGGTTAAAGGAGAAGAAAGATATCGAGGTTGCCCAGATTCAGATAATGATGGTATAGGTGATAGTGTAGATGAATGTCCTGATGAACCTGGTGTTGCACGTTATAATGGTTGCCCTATACCAGATTCGGATGGTGATGGATTTAATGATGAGGATGATGAATGTCCTAAAACCAAAGGAGATTTAAGAGGCTGCCCAGATTCAGACGGCGATGGATTCCACGACAAAGAGGATAATTGTGTGAATCAACCAGGAACTGCTATGGGATGTCCTGATAAAGATAATGATGGCATTGCAGATAAAGATGACGATTGCCCAGAAGTTGCAGGTATTCCGGAGAAAAATGGTTGCCCTGAAATTCCAATTCCTACACGCGAGGAAATTATTAATTCTTGGAAAGGACCAAATATTCAGTTTGTTTCAGGTACACGTCCTGATGAATATTATGAAGAAAATCTGGATTCAATTATGAGTTTTCATAAAAAGTACCCAGAAGCTTTTATTCATATAAGCGGATATTCTGATAGTCAGGGTTCTGAGTCTTCAAATATGCGTATATCAGAAAGGAGAGCGCAAAAAGTACACAGAGCCTTAATTAAGGCGGGAATTCCTGCTGAACAGTTGACTTATGAGGCTTACGGTGAATCTAATCCAGTTGCAGATAATGATTCTCCTGAAGGAAGAATGAAAAACAGAAGAGCTGAAGTATCAGCTAGTACAGTTAAAAGAGTTATCGATATCAAAGGAATGAAAAGATAGCAATAGCTAGATTTAAAGAATTATTATAGAAGAGGTCTTCAAGAAATTGTAGACCTCTTCTTATTTTAATCCTGCAGATAATGCTGTAAACCAATTATTTATATTATAACTTTGGTCTCAAATAATTTCTGTGCAAGACAAACGTCCTATTACTGATTGGCTTCCAATAACAAAAAAGGAAATTGAATCTAGATCTTGGAATGAATTAGATGTCATTTTAATATCAGGTTATGCCTTTGTAGATCATCCAGCTTTTGGACCAGCAGTGATTGGTAGAATTCTTGAAAATATGGGACTAAAGGTTGCAATTATACCTCAGCCCAATTGGCAAGATGATTTGAGAGACTTTAAAAAGTTTGGTAAGCCCAGATTGTTTTTTGGAGTCACTTCTGGTTGCATGGATTCAATGGTTAATCATTATACAGCATCAAAGAGAAGGCGATCAACTGACGCTTATACTCCAGGAGGAGTCTCTGGGTTTAGACCTGATTATGCAACAGTAGAATACAGTAAAATTCTTAAGAAATTATATCCTGATGTTCCTGTTGTTTTAGGAGGCATTGAGGCTTCACTAAGACGTGTAACACATTACGATTATTGGGAGAATCAGTTGTGGGAAAATATTTTATCAAAAAGTGGGGCAGATTTCCTAATCTATGGAATGGGCGAAATGCCATTGAGAGAATTAATATCTCAATTGGAAAGTGGTAAGACCTTTGATGATATAAAAACCATTCCTCAAACTGCCATTTTGCATCCTCGACACGAAGAACTTCCCCATCAACCAGAATGGGAAGATCTAGAATTGTCTTCCCACGAAAAATGCATAAGAAACAAAAAAGCTTTTGCGTCAAACTTTAAACATATAGAGCAAGAATCTAATAAAGTAAATGCTCGGAGATTAATTCAAGGAGTCGGTGATTTTAAACTAATCGTCAATCCTCCGTATCCACCGATGACGGAGGAGCAAATTGATGCCTCTTTTGACCTTCCTTATACTAGGTTACCGCATCCAAAATATAACAAGAGAGGAGCTATTCCTGCCTATGAAATGATTCGATTCTCCATAAATATGCACAGAGGATGTTTTGGAGGATGTAGCTTTTGTACCATATCAGCACATCAAGGAAAGTTTGTAGCGAGTAGATCTGAAAAAAGCATACTTGAAGAAGTTGAAAAGGTTACTGATATGCCAGATTTTAAAGGCTATATAAGTGATTTAGGTGGTCCTTCTGGCAATATGTATAAAATGAAGGGTAAGGTTCAGTCTATTTGTGATAGATGTGTTGCACCTTCTTGTATACATCCCGTAGTTTGTAGTAATCTGGATACGAGTCATAAACCATTAACTCAGATCTATCGTAAGGTTGATAATAATCCAAAAGTTAAAAAGGCCTTTGTTAGTAGCGGCATACGTTATGACCTTCTTGTTGATGATTACAATAAAAACAATGACGGGAGCCTTGATGAATATATGGATCAGCTGGTTTCTCGCCATGTATGTGGACGATTGAAGGTCGCTCCAGAGCACACATCTGATGAAACATTGAAGGTTATGAGAAAACCTTCGTTCAAACATTTTCACGAGTTCAAGAAAAAATATGAAATCTCAAATAAGAAATTTGGTTTGAACCAACCTCTTATACCTTATTTTATTTCTAGCCATCCAGGATCTACAGATGAAGAAATGGCTAATCTGGCGGCAGAAACCAAAGATATGGGGTTTCGATTAGAACAAGTTCAGGATTTTACACCTACACCCATGACCGTTGCAACTGTAATTTATTACACAGGTCTGCACCCTTATACTTTACGCCCTGTCTATACAGCTAAATCGCCTAAGGAGAAAAAGAATCAACACCTTTTCTTTTTTTGGTACAAAAGAGAGAATTATCACCAGATAAAAGACAAATTAACCAATTTAGGAAGGCCTGATTTACTGGAAAAGCTACTTCACGACCGGAAAAAGCAACAAAAAAGAGAAATTTTAAAGAACAAGGCCAAATCCAATCTGAAAAGCCGAAAAAGCCCTAGATAAAGCTTGTTAGCTACCATTTTCGTTTGACTTTTCACGACTAATATTTAAACAAATTGTTAAATATTGCATAAATAGTAAGCAAAAGTGGAATTTTTACGTTTATATTATTGTTTTTAAATATGTAATAACGTGATAAATAATAGCTTATGAAGCTTTATAACAATAAAAAACGTATCGATTCTCTTCCAATAGTGAATGAGTTAATCGAAGGGCATAGAAAGTTTCAAGAATTTCTTGATTTAAGCACAGCAAGTAATTTGGAAATTAAAGATACCGATGCTCTAATTGAAATCAGGCAGTTTAATATCGCTTGTATTTCAAAATATTCAGATTTGGTTTCTAAATCTGCGATTAATATTTTACCTCTTACCCTCAAGAATGAATTGCATTATGTTCGCTTTCAAGATTCTGAGATTATGTGGGAGATAAATAAAATGTTATCCAAGTTTGTTCCAATTTACAGTAAGGCCCTAAAATCAAAGGCAATTAATAGTATTACTCGGATGATAATTGCTCAAAACTATGAAAGGATAATTTCATTAAAAGAAAACTTAATTCATCCTATCTCAGAAGAAGGATTATATGTAATGGAATAATAAATCCTCATTATTGCTAACTTCAAATTGTAATTAACTCCTATTCCAAGCTATTCTATAGCACAATCTCACAAGTGTTAAGACTTCTATAACAATTGTCACCAGACGACATTTTTTAATATTAATGAAAGAAAAGCTTATTAATATTATAGTATGTACAACATTTGTAATAGCTTTACTATTATATATACAAATTATACTATCATGACAATACAGGATCAAATACCATTTTTATACAAAATCGCATATAAGTACACGCACGATTCTGAAGTAGCTGATGATTTGGTGCAAGAGACATTGTATAAAGCCCTAAAAAATGAAAGTAGTTTCAAGAAAGGCACAAACCTAAGAGCATGGCTATCAATTATATTGCGAAATAATTTTATCAACGAATACAGGAAAAAATCAAAGTATACAACTACTGATGATATTGGTAGTTATATAGGTGATAATGAATCGTACAAATCAAGAAATTCAGGTATTTCATCTTTGCATCTGGAATATATCAATGATGCAATAACACAATTGCCGGATAATTTGAAAAAACCTTTTCTTTATTATTTTGATGGCTATTCGTATGAAGAAATCTCTACCATGTTTCAAGTTCCATTAGGAACCATCAAAAGTAGAATTCATCACGCACGTAAGAAATTGAAAAAGAGTCTTAAAAGCCTCAGAGCTGCATAGATTACCAACTGTGCAATAGACTTTATTTTAACCAACAAACTGAAATTATAATTGTATTGAATATAGTACTGTTTTATGAGTAGAAGATTATCAATTTCAATAAATCCAAATACATATCTCCGTAACCCTGAGGAAACAGAGTTGGGTAGAAAAATAATATGTCATGGTATCGAATTGATGTCAGAAACAGGTTACCAGTGTTTTAATTTTAAGAATTTGGCGCAAGCCATGAAATCAACGGAAGCCTCTGTTTACAGATATTTTGAAAACAAGCATATGTTGTTGATGTATCTGACTTCCTGGTATTGGGATTACCTGGACTTGCAGATCATGTTGAATACTAAGAATATTGATGATCCTATTAGAAAGTTGGATATAATGGTTGGAACCATTGTTCAAGGTATTGATGATGAATATTCAGAAGAATATATGGACTTGAAAAAGCTTCATATAATAGTAATGGAACAATCTACTAAAATCACACATACTAAAAAGGTTAGCGAATGTGAGAAAGCAGGTTTGTTTTCAAATTACAAAACACTAAGTGAAAATATCAGTCAGATCATCCTAGAATGTGACCCTGATTTTAAATATCCTTCAGCTCTTTCAAATAATATTTTGAAGATGACCTTGGATCATAAGTATTATGCAGAGCATATCTGTTCGCTAACGGAAATTTCCAACTGTGTGGAAACATCTGAATTGCAAATAAAGGAGATGATCATGTATTTCCTAAAACGCCTATTGAAGATCGAAGTCTAGTCTTTTTTTTCACAAAATTGTAATGCTGTTTTTCTTTTTTTAGCTTTATGCAAATTGTATTGTAATGGGCAATCAAGATAGTCGTATATGTGTTATCGGAGCAGGCTGCTCTGGATTAGCTGCAATTAAGAATCTATTGGAAGCTGGAATTAAAAACGTCGTTTGTTATGAACAAAATCCTTGGATAGGAGGGAATTGGAAATATACGTCTGAGGAAAGCCATTCTTCCGTTTGCTCTACAACACATATAATAAGTTCGAAAAAACTATCCGAGTACATCGACTTTCCAATGCCCGATGATTATCCAGACTATCCTTCCCATGCCCAAGTTTTATCTTATTTCGAATCCTATGCAGATCATTTTGGGTTGAAAAATTATATTCAATTTGATTGTAAAGTAGAGAATGCCACAAAGCTAGGTGATGAAAAATGGAAGATTACCTTGACAACAGGTCATAAAGAAATATTTGATTATTTGCTTGTCGCAAATGGGCATCATTCAAGCCCAAATCATCCTGTTGGTATAGATAGTTTTACAGGAAATTATTTACACTCTCATTCTTTTAAAAACAACCAGGCATTTGTAGATCAAAATGTCTTGGTAATTGGGGCAGGAAATTCAGGATGCGATTGTGCTGTAGAAATAAGCAGAGTTGCTGAACGTGTCGATATAAGTGTTCGAACGCCACAATATATAATTCCGAAATTGTTTCTTGGAAAACCTTCCGATACATTTAATGAGGGCATGCTATGGATACCAAAGCCTATTCGAAGCTTTCTGCTTAAACTATCACTTCGATTTCAAGTAGGAAAATATAGTGATTATGGCCTACCAGAACCAAAGCATGGAGTTCTTGAAGCGCACCCAACCATGAATTCTGAATTGCTTTATATGATAAAGCATGGTAAGGTTAATCCACGACGAGGGATAGTAAAAATTGAGGATAAGCAAGTGTTTTTTGCGGATGGTAATTCAGCAAGTTATGACAGTATAGTTGCTGCTACGGGATATAAGATAGAAACCGCTTTTTTCGACAAAGATTTTCTTGATTATTCCAATAGTGATAGAATTGAACTCTTTCTGAGGATGCTTCATCCCGATCACCCCAGCCTATTCTTTATAGGTTTATTTCAACCGCAAGGAGCCATTTGGCCCGCCAGCGATCTACAAAGTGTGCTTATCGCAAAATTAATAAGTGGAAAGTGGAAGATTCCATCCAATATTAAACAACTAGCAAAAGAAGAAGCAGATCAAATTGATAGATGCTACCTTAAAAGAAAGCGGCACACCATTGAAGTGGATTATCACGAATTTGTAAACAAACTAAAAAAGCAACTTGCACTTTCAGTTTGAAAAATGAATTCGTTTAAATTAACCCAAATTGTTTGAAATGATGATTCAAATGTTTTCTATTTAATAAATACCATTCATATTTACCAAGCATACCAAAAATAGGATTGGCAGTTAATGCATCAGGATTGTCTTTAAAAAAGTTTGTATAATTATCATAGGCCTCCAAGTAAGCTTCTTTGGCCTTTTCAAGACTTTCATATCTTAATGATTCAGTAGTATCCTTATTGAGCATTGGATGCTTAAATTCAATTGGCATTTCTTTATAATCCCAAAGCGTATCCTGGTATTTTTCAATTTTATCTTCTGGCGTAGAAATGGGAGCTTCAATTTCGTTATACGCCATCCTTGTAAAGAAATCTAAATGTTCAACCAAGTGTTGTGCAGTCATTAAACCCCATTTAGGTTTAGTATTTTCAGTAAGGCTTTGTAGCAAAGTAGAAATCTTATCGCGGTCCATTTCAACAAAAGGAGATTTCTTTTGTACTAAGGTTAATATCGTTGCCATAGCACATAATTCCATCTCTTGATCAAAGACTTCAACGAACCATTTGACAACTCCTGAAGGGTGTTCCTTACCTCTGCTGTCGCGATCAACTCGTTCTTTACAGGTCAATCTCACCTGAATCGTATCGTTATGATAAATTGGTTTTAAAAACCTACATTCATCCAAACCATAATTGGCGCCCACAGGTCCTTTAGCAGGACTCACAAATAATCCGGCAGCAGCAGCAAGAATAAAATAACCATGAGCAGCACGTTTTTCAAAAATGCTTCCTTCTAGTGAGGTTATATCGGTATGGGCATAAAAGACATCCCAACTCAAGTTGGCAAAGTTTTGTATATCAGAATCTGTATTCGTCCTGTTGTGTGTCAGAGTGGACATTCCTGGTTGAATATCCTCAAAATGATATCTGAAAGGATGTTTCTCAGAGTACTGAACTTCTGCACCAGCTTGATATATACCAGTAATATTTGCAATATCTGTAGGTGTGCCCTGAATGGCGCATCTTTGCATATAATGTTTAACGCCTCTCATTCCACCCATTTCTTCACCGCCTCCTGCTCTTCCAGGTCCACCATGCACTAATGTTGGTAGGGGAGAGCCATGACCAGTACTAAACTTTGCCATTTCTCTGTTGATTACAAGAATTCTTCCATGATGAGAAGCTGCTTCCAAGGTGAATTCTCGAGCGATATCTTTATTATAAGTAGCAATTGAACATACCAAAGAACCCATTCCCATTTGCGCCAATGTAACGGCCTCACTTAAATTTTTATAAGGCATGATTGTGCTTACTGGTCCAAAGGCTTCTATATTATGAACCCCAAGGTTTTTCATCGGATTATCCTCCCTAAGTAGTATAGGACTAAGGAATGCTCCTTTATCAAAATCAGCATCAACAAGCTCTATGGCATTAAGGTCACCATATACAATTTCTGCTGTTTTATTTAATTCGTTAACTCTATCCAACACCTCTTGCACTTGATCTTTACTTGCTAAGGCACCCATTCTAACGCTTTTCGATAGTGGATTACCAATAACCACCTTGGAAAGAGCTTTCCCAAGACTAATTTGCACATCTTCAAGTAGTTTTTCCGGTACAATTATTCTTCTTATCGCCGTACATTTTTGGCCGCATTTAACGGTCATTTCCTTTTTGACCTCTTTGATAAACAGGTCAAATTCAGGTGTTCCCGGTATTGCATCTTCTCCTAATACAGAACAGTTCAGACTATCGGCTTCCATATTAAATGGGACTGCACGGTCTATAATATTAGGATGACTTTTCAATAATTTTCCTGTAGAGGCCGAACCGGTAAATGTTACAACATCCTGACTGTCTATACCATCAAGTATTGTTCTAGCGGACCCACAAATTAATTGTAGAGATCCTTCAGGTAGAATGCCTGATGCAATGATATCTTTAACTACGGCCTCAGTCAGATAAGATGTTGAAGTAGCGGGTTTTACGACTGCAGGCACTCCTGCCATCCAGTTTACTGCACATTTTTCAAGCATACCCCAAATAGGGAAATTATAGGCATTGATATGAACGGCTACGCCTTTTTTGGGTACCATGATATGGTGTCCCATGAAGCTTCCTCCTCTAGACAAATCGATGGCATCTCCATCTACATGAAAAGGTTTGTTGGTGAAATTTTTTCTTAAGGATGCATTGGCAAATAAATTTCCAAATCCTCCTTCAATATCTATCCAGCTATCCACTCTGGTTGCGCCGGTCATATAACTTACTTTGTAGTAAGATTCTTTTCTTTTGGTAAGATAGAGTGCTAGTTTCTTTAACATCTGGCCCCTTTCTTGAAAACTCATTTTTCTTAGCGGAGGTCCGCCAGTTTTTCTACTGTAATCAAGGATTTCACTAAAATCAAGACCAGTAGCCGTACTTGTAGCAACTAGACTACCATCAATTGAATTATATAGAGGGGTACCTTCGCCCTTGCCTTCTGTCCAATTTCCCAATACGTAGTTCTGTAGTTTCATGGTACTTGATTATATCTTTAATTATAAAAATTTACTGTTTTCAATTATTGCAGCATAGCCTTGACCAACGCCTACGCACATGGTAACTAAAGCGTATCTTTTGTTGGTTTGTTTTAATTCTAATGCTGCTGTTAATGCCAATCTGGTTCCTGTCATGCCTAGTGGATGACCAATAGCAATTGCACCGCCATTTGGATTAATTCTAGTATCATCATCCTTTAAGCCCAATTCACGTATGCATGCTAAAGCTTGTGCAGCAAATGCTTCATTTAATTCTATGATGTCCATTTGCTCTAAAGAGAGTCCAGCTCTATGTAGAGCTTTTTGGCTTGCCAATACTGGACCTATTCCCATAATTCTTGGCTCTACTCCCACAACTGCTGAACTAACGATTCTTGCTAAAGGCGTTAATGAATATTTTGCAACAGCCTTTTCAGATGCAATAATAGTTGCTGCTGCACCATCATTCAGACCTGATGAATTTCCTGCTGTAACAGTACCTCCTTCTTCGGGTTTCTTAAATGCTGGTCTTAGTTTGTTTAAAACTTCTAAGGTTGTATTACTTCTTATAAATTCATCATCCTTAAATATTAGATCTTCCTGCTTCCTTCGAGGTATATTTAATTCAACTATCTCTTGAGCAAGTCTACCAGATGATTGAGCCTTGGCGGCCTTCATTTGTGACCAATAAGCAAACTTGTCCTGATCCTCTCTGCTGATAGAATATTTTTCAACTAGATTTTCGGCTGTCGTGCCCATGCCATCGGTGCCGTATAATTTCTCCATTTTGGGATTGATAAATCGCCATCCAAAACTGCTGTCGAACATTTGAGCATCTCTACCAAATGCCTTAGAAGTTTTTGATATCACCCATGGTCCACGAGTCATATTTTCAACACCACCTGCAATAAATAAATCTCCATCTCCAGATTTAATAGCTTGTTTTGCATGAATTATTGAAGATAAGCCTGATGAGCATAGTCTATTCACGGTTTCTCCAGGAACACTAAATGGTAATCCTGCTAATAAAGATGCCATTCTAGCAACGTTTCGATTGTCTTCTCCTGCCTGATTGGCACATCCTAGTATTACATCTTCATAGGCATCGGTAGGAATGGATTTGTTATTGCACATAATTATATACATGTGATTCTTCTGTCAATCTGAGTATGATGCTTATCTTTTTAACTTAACCGCTACTTTTCTACCGCTACTTTTTTAGATGACTGCAATGCCTTAATGAGTCCTGAGCAGGGAAGCAGCAGCTGTGCGTCAGTCGCGATTTGACTAATTCATAATTTGTTGTGGTTGAGTAGTGTATAGACGTACCTGTTCCCCGCTAGCTGCGCGCTAGGGCTGTGGTTTCCAGGCCGGAACGCATATTGTGTGAGCTGACACGCTGTCAGATACATTGAGACCTCAGCAAGTTCTGGAGGAATGAGTCATCATGCCAGTGCGTTATCTTAGGCCATCACTAATGACATATTGATCTATCTGTCCGTGGTGGTCTTTGGTCGACTAAGCTGATATTTGTTATAATGCACGAGTCGCCTAAAACTGTTTAACCCGCCTATCGCATACGAGCACCTCCCGACGAAAAAAAAACATATTCGTAATAGCATCGACTCGTAGACCGTGCTCACGTCACGCTGCCGTTTTATTTTTGCCGTTGTCCTGTGGGGTGTGGGATTCCAAGTGGCTTCGGACGGAAATCCTGGCAAGTACAAAGTCGCAGAGATGACATCAGCGGCCCACATAGCCTACGCCAACGCACGACTACGCTGTCTGCAGTCAGGCCATGTTACCTGCCCATATAATACTATATAAGCAGCAGGACGCAAGTCGGCAGAGAGAGAGACACACACAGAAATAATTGATTTGACTAACTACGTATCAATAGCAGACAGTGGAGTCGGCGGTATTTGGTCGCCCCGCGAGGCATCGCACGTTGTGTCCGATGTGATTACTTATTGCATTGCTTATGCTATGCATCGCTGTAATAAACTCATACAGGTATAGCCTGTCACGTCAAAGTCGGGAAAAAAGTAGCGGTAGCGAGTAGCGGGTAAAAACCGGCCGAAAAGTAGCCCATTCCCAGCTTCCTCAAAACACCCACTATTCCGACAACCGCTATTCCGACTACGGTATTTTGGCCTCCGTCAATTTGCCTTTTTTCGTGAAATAGGGTATTATGCAGGTGTTTGGCCGAAACCATGCAAGGCATGGCGAATAATCAAGTCCATTGAATGTGACCTTTGACAGCATCAACCGGTGAAGCAGATTATTTGCCAACTGTTCTTTGCGAAAACGATTACAACGCACTATATTGCGATCTTCAAACACAATGGCATAGATTTTCATTCAAACTGCATAACAATTCACAATTCATGATAGCAGGCAGCCCTTTTTAGTTGAGATGCTCCTGATTTTCAATAAAACGTTCAAAACATGATCAGCCAATCGCAAGTTAACATGTGTGACAGGCAGTACGAACAGGCTTCACAGTATCACCATTGTGTTCGTGTGATTGATCATGCTGTAAGAATCTGGCTTGATTCATTCATTTTGTCCAATATGAAAATTAGTCAACATAAAAAATGTGATGAGCTGTTATCACACATCAAATAATGACAACTGTTACAGTTTCATACAAGAACAGTCAAATGTCACTGGCAAACAGATTTCAGAAGAATGACTGCTTTTATATAATCACTTGACAAATTTCATAGTATATTGAAGGCACCAAGACTCTTAAGGTCACCGTTCCTTCCGCGTGTCGTAAAAGGCGACTAAAGTTGGTTGGCGTCAGGAAGGGCATCCGGCCACTAAGAAAGCATGCTCCAACACTCCCGTAATTGGGGGGAACCGTCCAACCCGTGCAAGCATGGAAAAATGGACGTTAAACCGGCGATGATGATTTGTACAGGCTGGGTGTTGGCATGCCCAGAGGGGTGTTTCTTGGGCGTCACCTCCCCGGTCCTGGAAGTCGCCGCTCACGTTTATCCCATAAGGAGGGTTGGTCTGGATGTGTATCCAGTCTGTCTGCAATGACAGATGTCTGACAAAGTCTAAATATCTGTAAAAGTATTCTCGGATTTCTAAAGTGTAGTTGTGCAATGCAAGCATCCATGATATATAAAATGCAAGTTAATGCAAAACAGTGTGATGCGAATTAACAGCCGTTAACTTACATGACGCAAATCTTCAGACTCATGTTGTAGACAAATTTGCAGCCTGAACATATACAATTGTCTGTGCACATCAATACCTACGGATTTGCTCAGTAGTGTGCTGTTTGAGCTTAATGAACCTATAGAATTTCAAATTATTCAGCATTTTGAATTAGCACGAAGGATTTGTGTTGAAAGCCTGTCAATCATCTGAAGGCCAGTTCTTGATGCGAATGAACACAACTGTCATCGCATGCACAAATGATGAGGCACGAGTTCTTTCGCTTCAATTTACGACTCCTGCTTGTACATGTTTGCTTGATGCACCAGCATGATGGCAATGTCTGTCTTCATGATGCCAAAAGTGCATTCTTGACAAATGATAGAATAGATGGGACTTCCATGCTGAGCACGGGTTGGACGGTTCCCCCCAATTAAGGGAGTTTTGGAGCAAATTTTTTTATAGCCGGATGCCCTTCCTGACGCAACCCCAAATGGGGAGTTTCAAACTAATTTTACAGACTGGATACACATCCAGACCAACCCTCCTTATGGGATAAACGTGAGCGGCGACTTCCAGGACCGGGGAGGTGACG
>CALOED010000308.1:0-28483 GCA_942492005.1 uncultured Saprospiraceae bacterium | reverse complement strand
AACTCAAACACGAAATGGATCAAAAAGTAGCAAGAAATTTGCACTACCGAGATGACAAATCGATGGATACACAAGGAAAAAGATTATCTGTGCATTGTGGACCCAAAACCTTCTAGATGCGTTCCAACTATTGAAGGATATCTCGAGAAATTTTATGCAACGACTTGCAAGTGTTTGGCGATCACGGCTCAACAGCTCAAACTACGTTGTCCACGAGTTTGCCGCAGATGCTGGAAAAGTATCATAAGTGTTTCCCATAGTGATAGAAATGGAACACTTATAGCATAGTATATAACAAGCATTAGAATAAGAAACAAAACCTTGTAATTTGGGACCACTGAATTTGGAACGAAAAAATATAGAGTTGGCGAGGAAGAAAAAAGCTGCTTCAAAGAAAATTCCAGTACCTAATGTTTTTTTATATTTGGAGGTATCAAAAGTTTATGAATGTACTGAGACCGTGCGAATGGTCATGCAGAGATGGCCTAAAAAAGAAAAATCTACATAGTCGAACGGCTACGAGAGCGCGGCTATATAACTTATGAGGCGATACGAGAATGGCTCCGCCAAAATTTGTGGCGCGCATGTTTTCAGTAACTCGGGTACAACAGCCGCATTCGTTGGAGAATGGAAAAATACAGTATATGCACCAAGAATAGGTGGATTCAAAACAAGCTACTGGAATAAAAATCATTTGTACCCATTTTCTAAAAGAAAAACCTGTATAGTAGCAAGATGGTGTCGGCTGGGGAGTTGCGGCAAGATGGAGGCTTTGAGGGCGGAATTTAAAAATAGCCTACTACTACTGAAAAAGGTACAATTATTTTACAAAATGGGTACAAAAAGTAGCGTTCATTTGTGGAAGGTGCAAGAAGGTTTTGGCGTTTTACCGTTTTCAGGAGGTAGAAGGCGGTTGGAAAATGATGAAAAGACGGCGATGGTAAATTTTCGTGAAGGTGCACCTTCGTAGTTCATAGAACAAGAAAACCAACATGATGTAAACAACTATAATTGTGGATAGAAATAACAATGATTGTGTCGTTGTTTTATGTTTAAATACATAATATATTGTCAGTTATAATTATATTTGGTACATTTGGCGAATTTTTTGTAAAAATTTGGTGCAAAAACAGCAAATTTAAGGATAAAAAAAATATTATAAAAAAATTCATAAAAAAGTCATTTTTTCTTTCCGAGTAAAATCAAATACATATTTGGGGTTGGGGGGTCAAGAGGTACCTTCGGTGAAATTTTGGTGAAAATCTGAGCCGTAAAAAAACAAAAATTTTAAAAATTTAAAAATTCTAAAAACATTTATAAAAATTATGTTTTTTGTCTTTTCGTGATAATTTTTTTTACTTAGGGTCAGGGTGTCAGGAAGTATCTTCGGTGCAATTTTGGTGAAAATCTGAGCAAAAACAGTAAAGTTAAAAATAAAAAACTATTTCAATATTATACTGTCCCCACCACCGCTAGGTGGCTACGCTAGTAGCCTACATCCAATTCTTTTTCGATTTTAGCACCGATAGGCACGAGGTAGTTTTGCCCTTCTATTTGCAAACCATGCCCAGCGTAGTAAAATAATCCTACTGCGCCCGAGCTTTTGAGTTCTTTGCCGAAAGCACGTACAGATTTTATCATCTGATTTTTATCTGCATTCAGTAGAACCGTTACATCAAATCCTAATGCTGCCAACTTATCTGACATCGCAACAGCATCGTTTACGGGGTTTCGGAGTGGCGAAATTTTGTACGTGCTATTTCCAATAACCAAAGCCATTCTCTTCTCCGAGAAGCTAACTTTTGCGGCGATACGTTTGACTACGCCTGCTTCTGTGGGTAATGCTTCTATTTTATCATCGCCAGCTATGACCTCTTCTTCTCCTTCTTCCAGTTTGACGGTGAAATCAATTTTGACTTTATTGCCTTTAATGTCCGTAGCTTCTACCCAAAACTCGTTCTGTCCTTCTGATAAAGAAAACGAAGCCTCAAACGTTCTACTTTCTCCATTAGCCTCGCCCAAAGCTGCTTCTACTCCATTTACTCTAATGGATTTTACGCCGCTTATGTCTTTTGCCATACCGTGAACTCTCAATTTTTTCTTCTTCGTTACAATCACTGGCCCTCTTCGGATGGCTTTTGGCGACAATATGGTAATAGTAGGAGCGGTTTTATCGTCCGTAGCCTTTCCTACCAATTGAACATCCTGCCATGTTGGTTTTTCTTTTTTGACAATTGTACTTGTTCTATGAACTACAATAGACTCTAGAGTGCCTTCTGAAAAGAATTTACCATCGCCGTCTTTTTCATCATTTTTCCAACCGCCTTCATATTTTTTACCTCCTAAGTAGTAATAAACGCCAAAACCTTCTTTTTTACCTTCTACAAATGAGCCTTTGTACTTTGTACCCATTTTGTAAATAATTGTACCTTTTCCGTGTGGTAGGCTATTTTTAAATTCGCCTACATAAAAGCCTCCATCTTGCGCAATAAAAGCTCCCCAGCCATTTTCGCAATCGCCTTCTATACAGGTTTTTCTTTTAGAAATGGGTACAAATTGATTTTTATTCCAGTAGCCTGTTTTGAATCCACCTATTCTTTGGTGCATAGTACCGTAGCCTTCTATATTATTATTTTTCCATTCTCCAGCATAACGAATGCGGCTGTTGTGCGAGTTGTAAGTATGCACGCCATGACCATGACGCAAATTTTCAGACCATTCTCCGATGTAACTATCGCCATTTTCATAAGTTATATAGCCATAGCCTTCTCGTAGCCCGTTCTTAAACCATCCTATGTAGATTTCTTTTTTAGACCATCGCATCTCTCCATGACCATTCACACAGTCTCCCGAAACACATTCGCTCTTTTGTGCAAAAACACATCCAAATACTAATAATAAAAACATTAAGGTTACTGTGATTTTCTTTTGTTTTAGGATTTTCTTCCTCATAACTCGATATTTTTTATCGTTTGTTCAAGTCAGTCCCAAAAATTAGGTTTTGTTTCTTATTCTAATGCTATTTCTATATACTATGCTATAAGTGTTCCATTTCTATCACTATGGGAACTATATATTCTTTTCCAGCATCTGCGGCAAACTCAATTGCCCTTCGTTGCTTGTAGTTTATTTCATTGAGCGGCACCAAATGGTCGCCAAGCCCCTTATAAAGTCGTTGCATAAAATTTCCGCTCGAACTTTTCATATCCTTCAATAGTTTAGACGCATCTAGAGGTTTTTTGGAATACAATACACAGATATAATCTTTTCCTTTTGTCTTATCCATCTGATACATATAATCATCTCCGGGTAGTGCAAATTTCTTTTGCCCTTTTTCTATCAATGCTTTTTGGTTATCGAGCGGGAAGAGCAAGTCCATTTCGTGTTTGAGGTTTGAGCCTATTACATAAACGTAAGCCGTCTGCTGATTTGCTATGTATAATTGATAATTTGTGCCTGCGTAGTAGCCTTCTTTTGATTTAAAAAGGTTTTGGTCCAGTTTGGTAGGTAAGGGCTTATCTGCTATTTCGAGCATCAACGAACCTGAAAGATTGCCTACTAATTCGGGTTCTTTCTTTTTCTCTTTCGGAAACTTCAAATAATTTCTATGATTGAGGACGGCATAATTCATGCGCTTGAGTTGTCCTTTGGAGAATTTTTGGCGGCAAGCCTTCGTCGAGTACGACATCATATTGAGTGGGTCAGGCTGATATATATGCCCATTTTTGTCTTTTGACCTACCTACGTAGTCGCAACTTGTATTTACTAAGCCCGAAATATTAGGGTCGGCATTCGTATCACAAACTCTATCTCCTGCCAGATGGCAATTCGATTGATTTACCAGTTCATCAGTAGTGCCATTATTAGAAGTGCCGTGGGTATGGTACAGCATAAAATAATGTCCCATTTCGTGAGGAAGCGTACTGCCGTTATTGATACAGCTTTTTGACATCATCACTCGGTCGTTGCCTGGAGGGAAATAAGCGTATCCGCATAATGAAATTTGTCCGCTTGAAATACTATTCGATATATATAAATTGACTACGTTAGCCACGTCGTGTTGTTTGCCAAGTATATCTTCGTTTTGTACATTAAAATCATAATGCTCGTCGCTATTGATATAGTTTATTTTTTTGAGTAGGACGAAGCGAAGGTTGGCATCAATAAAATAACTATTGAGGTCGCTAATTGCCTCCAGAATACGATATTGAGCAATACCGCCTGCGCCATTCGACCTACGCAATACGTGTATCTGTACGGGAACATCTGTAATACCTCTTGTTATTTTATTATTAAAACTACGGGCTTTGGGCTGTGCTTTATTTACATAAGCTATTTGAGTAGGTGAGGCTTGCGTTCCGCATCCTTGCCCACTAGCCTGATTGACCATAGCAGTAATAACTAATAGCAAAGCTATTGTGATGTATCTTAAATTCATGTTGGTTTTTGTTTTAATTCTAATACAAACATAAAGACAAGAAATATTCCAATTGCATTCAATATATCACGGATTGTGACATATTAAAATTATTATTTATAATAAAAAACTATAATATAGCTCTTTAGACAATGTTTTCGATTGAATAAAAGTCATATTTGTTTTTATCAAATATTTGTAATGGCTTTATTATTAATAGGATAGGTAGATTTAGGTAAGTGTAAATTTCTTAATTATGCCGTTTTTTAAATTTTATTTATATGAATCGTATCTTTTTCTTCTTTATAAAAAGCGTAAAATAAAAAGGCGAATGAGGGCTTTATAGTATGTCACACTTATAGAAAAAATCCCAAATTGGGATAAGCACTCTATCTTTGTGTCATTCTAAGGATTTCATTTCTCATACTTACTAACTCATTTGCTGCTTTATTATTTCTCAATTTGAGTATTTCAAATTTTAGTTTATTCCATTCCTGACGAGTCCAATCTTTGTATTTCAATCCCCATATTCCCAAAAAAGGCATCAATAGAGTAGCTCCGAAGCCCCACCAACCAAAGAAAATTGTCAAAACAATCATCATTATCAACCAATATGGGATGAATGCAAATATGGTAAGGAAACATCTAAAGGTAGAAACAAATATATCTTGTTTCACTTTAGACTTCGTTAATATATTAGCAATGGCATAGCTTACACCGCTCCAGGCTACTCCTAAGACGAAAAAAGGATAAATAAGTATCAGTAAAAAAGTTAATATGAGATTACTTTTTTTCCCAACTGCCAGATTATCAATTTTATGTTTTTTCAGTAAATGTGCGTATCGCTGTGTTTTTTCGTTGATAATGTTAAGCTCTTCCGAGTCTTTTTCCTCCTCTTGATTGATAAAATGGGCTGCGGCTAAATCTTCATTCAGTTTTGCTTTGGAATTGGTCTTTAATATAGGTAATAGCTTTTCAGAAATTTGACTTCTTGTAACTGCTAAAATATTTTCTAACAATTCCCTGTGTTCTGTATTTTCTAAATGCACGAGATGCTCTAATAAGGCATCTTTAAGTTTAGCATTAAAAGCTCTGATGGCTCTCGCCTTGTTTTGTTGGCGGATTTCGTCAAAGTCACTCGTTTTGAAAGGCGTATTAAAGTGCAGCATCACATCGCCTCTAAATTGAGTGTGAGCCGTGTAGTTAATACTCACAGGCACAATGTAAGCATCTACTCCATACTCTTCGTAGGCCTGAAAAGCCATACGGGCTGTTCCTTTTTTGAGTGGTCGGAGGCGTTTTTCGCAAGCGCAATCGCCTTCTGAGAAGATGATAATTTTCTGATTGTTTTTAAGCAATTCAAACGAACGCTTGAAGGTTTCTTCGTTTTTGGGCAAAAGGTGATAGCCATCTCTGATGCGATAAATGGGCATCATATTGAGCATTTTGAATATTTTTTCGGTAGCTGGCACAAATATGTCCCCTCGTGTGATAAAGTGAGTTGGATAAGGCAAGTGACAGCCTATGGCTACGGGGTCGAGTAGCCCGTTGGTGTGGTTAGCAGCAAATATTACAGGCTTATCGTGCGGAATATTTTCCGCTCCTGTGAAATAAATATTTTTGAAATAGGCTTTCATTCCTATTCGACAGATATTTTTTGCAACATAAAAAAATGTCATAATTAAACTTTTTGTATAACGGACAAGGAACTCCTCAACGCTGAGAAGTTCCTTGTACATAAAATAAGCAATCTGCTCGCTACCAATTTTTTATTTCTACTATTTTTTCTATTCATCGCCATAGAGTACCATCAGAATTTTTTCATACAAGCCCTCTGGTTTGAATGGTTTTGTCATATAATCGTTCATTCCTACGGCTTTAGTCTTTTCTTTCTCTTGATGGCTGGAGTTTGCCGAAAGTGCAATGATAGGGATATTGCTCGTTTCTCTTATTTTTTCGGTAGCATTGAAGCCGTTCATCACAGGCATTTGCAAATCCATCAATATCAAATCATAGTTGTGCGCACGTGTTTTATCTACGCCTACTAATCCATTTTCAGCGATATCAACGGTTACTAAGTTCGACCAGGTAGTCAATACTCGTTTCGTTGCCAACTGATTCAAGAAATGGTCTTCTACCAAAAGTATTCGGATAGGATTTGTCGGTTTTGAGATTCTCTTCTTAGCTACTTTGACTATTTTGAGAGGCAAATCCACGATAAATTTCGAGCCGTAATTTTCACGACTTTCAATATTCAACATTCCGTCCATGTTTTTCAACAGTTTATTGACGATGCTTAATCCTAGTTTTTTCTTACTATCATCGTCGTGCTGTTGGAAAAGTAGCTGCTCCGACTCTAAGAGTTCTGCTATTTTGTGTTTAGGAATGCCTACTCCGTTGTCTTTTATCGTAAATCGGAGTACGTGTTTATTCTCCTCCTCTCCTACTCGCTGAACTTTGATTGATACTTTTCCGCCATCATTTGAATATTTAATGGCATTATCAAGAAGGTTATAAATGACTTGATTGATTTTGTTGGCATCTCCAATATATCGGTCATTTACATCATCTTCGATGGATATATCCAATTTTAAGTTTTTGTTATCCGCTTTGATTTGGACTATCTGTCGCACGCTTTGCAGTATCTCACTTACTTTCAGTTGCGTTTCTTCAATATTGACTTTTTCGGATACCAATACGGAGAAGTTCATCAAGTTATTTACCGAAATAGACAAATCATTGATGGCATCTTTTAGGTTGTCAATGTATTCTTGCTGTTGGCGAGAAAGCCCCGAATTATCCAACAAAAAAGACAGGTTGAGAATGGAAGAAAGAGGTGTACGAATGTGGAAACTCATATCCTCCAAAATCTGCTCTTTGATTTTGTATGCCTTTTCGGATATATTTTTTTCTTCGGTGAGTTTGCGAGATAAAATGTGTTCCGTAATGTCTTGAAGCGCACCTACAAGCAATATTTTTTCGGTGGCTTCGTCGTATTGCATTTTAAATTGATTGACCAAATGCTTGACTTTTGTGCCACCTACTATTATCCGATATTCTATTTTTTTGAGTTGTCCATCTTTCACGACATCCGAGAAGGTATCCTCTACGAGCGTTTTATCTTCGGGATGTATGTAGCTCAAATAGTCAGAAAGAGAAGGGCTGAGACTATTAGGCGGAAATCCGAAAATTCTAAATACTTCATCAGACCATCTCATTTCGTTGGTCACGATGTCCATTTCCCAGTTTCCAAAATGCGCCATTTCTTGAGCTTCCAAAAAGCGTTTTTCGCTTAGGGAAAGTTTCTTAGCGTATTGCTCTAGCCTCTGTTGGGTTTTGAAACGCTGGAGCGAGTAGCGTATCACACGTGCGAGAAGGTTACTTTCAAACTGCCCTTTCACTAAATAATCTTGCGCTCCTGCTTTTACAGCCTGATTTCCTACTATCTCATCATTGAGTCCTGTGAGTACAATTACAGGTATGTGAGAAAATCTTTTAGAAAATTAGAAAGGGTTTTGAAACCATGACTATCCGGCAATGATAAATCTAAAAGAACGAGGTCAATATTTTTTTCATCAGCAATCAATTGTCCTTCATAGAAAGATTCCGCATGATGCAAATCATGCTTCAATCCTGCTTCTTTCAGGTAAATTCTTACCAAATGAGCATCCCCTGGATTATCTTCTATGATGAGTATTTGAGTCTTATCTTTAGAACTCATAGCATTTTACTTAAATATATGTTATGTTATCCGTGATGAAAATCATCACGAAATTCTATAATATCAGTCATTTTTAATAATTGTATTAAGGCGAGGTAATGAAGAATGATTTTTTTTCTTCATATATATATCAATATGATTCTTACGTAGCTAATAGCAAAGAAAGATAAATCTCTAAGCATTTTCTATTTTTATTTACGGACATACGCATCTTGTCATTATCATCACTATCTCACCATTGTAGGTAGGATAGCCGTAGTCAGCCAGAAATCTTCTATTTTTTGAATAACATCAAAAAACTTTTCAAAATCAACTGGCTTATTTATATAACAATTAGCGTGTAAAGTATATGTTTTTAATATATCCTGCTCAGCATTGGAAGTAGTTAAAACTACAACAGGGATTCTTTTTAAAAAATCATCTGCTTTTATTTCTTCTAACACTTCTCTTCCATCTCTTTTAGGCAAGTTTAAGTCCAAAAGAATTAAATCTGGCGTTGTAGCATTTGTGTGACTTCCTTTCTTTCTCAAAAATTAATCGCCTCTACACCATCCATTACGACTTCCAAATTCACTGCAAGTCGTCCTTCTTTGAAGGCTTCTTGCGTCAATCGGACATCTCCGGGATTGTCTTCTATTAATAGAATATTGACAGGTCTTGTTTTCTTCACCATTTGAATTAATAATTAATAAATAGGTTATGTTTGAGTTGAATTTCAATACTCAATTCACATTTTTTGCTAAAATAAGAACTTAATTTTAAATACTACAAAAAACTATAATAAGATAGAGTTATTCTCTATATTTTATCAATACTCGCATAGATTTGCTTGCAAAGTACTGAGGCTTCTGACTTCATAAATAGCCGTTCAGAAGAATTTAATTAGTATTTATAATCTATTATTGCCGATAGAGAGGAAGGTAATTTACTTTATTATTGCTGATTAAAACTATATAAACAAAAAAATGTTTCTTTTGCATTCATTATTTTATCCCGTACAAGTAATATGTATTTCATCTTAGTCTTTAAAATAGACTAAATATTTGCAAAAAAGTAACCATTCAAACTTTAGTATTATGCTACATTCTTTGAAGTCTGTTCAAAAGTTATACCACGAATTTGCTCAACAACACCCTTTTGAGCAACAACCTTCTGAACTCTACGCCCCTATCAACTATATTTTAAATATTGGTGGTAAGCGATTGAGACCTGCGCTGGTACTCATGAGTAGCAATCTCTTTACCGATAATATAGAAAAATCACTTCCTGCCGCTCATGCCGTCGAAATTTTCCACAATTTCACCTTAGTGCATGATGACATCATGGATGAAGCACCGCTCCGAAGAGGACAACCTACAATCCATACCAAATATGATACAAATGTAGCAATACTCGCAGGAGATGCCATGTTGGTGTATGCTTATGAATACCTCTTGCACGCTCCTCCAGCCGTTTTAGCAAAGGTCATTAAGGCATTTAATAAGTTTGCCATAGCGGTATGCGAGGGCCAGCAGTTTGATGTTAATTTTGAGAACCGAGCCGATGTTACTATTCCTGAATACATCAAAATGATAGAACTCAAAACGGGGGCTTTGATAGCAGGTGCATTAGAAATAGGTGCTTATATGGCTGGTGCAAGCGATGAAGATGCTTATCATTTATCTGAATTTGGCCGCAATATTGGCATTGCCTTTCAGCTTCAAGACGATATTTTGGATACTTATGGCGACCCCGAAAAATTTGGTAAAAAAGTAGGCGGCGATATTGTTCAGAATAAAAAAACATTTTTGGTGCTTAAATCTTTAGAATTGGCAAATGACGAAATAGCAACTCAATTGCAACTCTTCCTATCATCTAAGCCACAGGATGAAAAAGCCAAAATAAAAGAAGTAGTCAAAATATTTGACCAAATGAACATCCAAAAACATGCTGGTTTAGAAAAAAACAAATATTTAGATTTGGCATATCAGCATTTGGCAGCAGTGAGTGTTTCGGATAGCCGCAAAGAAATTGTTACAAAATTCGCTACAACGTTGGTAGATAGAGACCTTTAATAAAACTTTAATCTTCATTTTGGTAACATTATTCCATACTTATACGTTAATATAATCTATGTTTTTTTGCTAAGCATAACCTAATAATTTTATAAATTTTCGCACCAAACGTATCACCTAATGAAACAATTTGTATTTATACTGTGCTTATCGCTCCTTATATCTTGTAGCGATAACGCCAAAGAAAAACAAAATGAAGCTGCTTACGACTTGAGCAATGTTCCCGATTTTGAATTTAAAATGGTAGGAGAAGACCAAGAAGACAATACAAAATTAGTCTCAAAAATTGAAATTATCCGAAAGGGACAAAACGCCGTCGTACAAGTATTAGAGGGCTTTAAAGCCGAAGTTGCCAAAAACGAAGCCGTTACTTTTGAAGATTTGAATTTTGACAACCTTAAAGACCTCCGCCTCATGCAGTTTTTGCCTACTGATGAAAGTATCGCTTACTTTTATTGGATTTACGATTCAGAAAAAGAAAGATTTATTCGTAATGAAGAACTTGAAAAGCAAGTTTTTTCGCCAAGTATAGATAAAGAAAATCAATGGCTCGTGTCTCAATGGCGCAAGAATGACGGCACTTTCGGCTCAGATGCTTTCCGTTTTACATCTGCTTTTGATTGCAAACTTGTACAATCAGAAAAAAATATTCCATATCAGGATAGTATGTACAAACAAGTCATCACTTTGTACGAAAACGGGGATATGAAATCTACAAAAGAAAATATTTACAAACCTGAATTAAGAATTCCACTACCATATTAATGGCGTTTTAGTATCTAAAAAAATAAGCGTTATGGGAAAATTCCTCATAACGCTTATTTTTTTACCGTCCGTTAGCCACAAAATTTCTCATTCTACTCCTCTAAAAAACCAACCTATACGTTTGTTGTTGGTTGCCTATTTTCACATTTAATAAATACACGCCTTTCAGTTCGTTTCCAAACTTGACCACTTCTTGATGAGTACCTGCGTACATGATTTCGTTTTTCAATTCACGAACTACTCTGCCTTGTATGTCAGTCAGAGTATATTGTACGTTTTGAGACGATTCCAAATTATACGAAACCGTTACTTGTCCATTAGTCACAGGGTTTGGAAATATTTTCAAGGCATTTTCTTCTACCAACTTAGATGTACTCACCGAAAATACTTGTATATAATCCACCTTAGTGGTATCGTTTGAGCCAAAATTAGTTGTGAGATACAAACTCACATCATATAATCCTGGTGCATTAAACACTACTTCTGGATTAGCGGCACTATTATCCGTACCATTCACATAAGTAAATGTCTGCGGAGAAATTACCCACGTATAGTTTGCCCCCAAAGCGGCGACAAGAGCTTGCGCAGAAAATGTCACGGTATCAATAGTAGCTTCGGGCGTAGTAATATCTGCTGTAAAATTGGCATTAGGCACAAAACCAGGAGGTGTTGGCACGTTTCTATAAATATCACGATAGCGAACTTGGTTTGGCTGAAAATTACCTTGCAAACCAAATCCTCCAGATATTTCTAATACTGGAAATTTTTCGCCATTCGCTAGCCATTTGATTTGACGCTGGTGATTCGGAAAACTAAAGCCTACTCCTAAAGCATTTACCGAATCCGTAGAAACCACATCGGTCACTATTCTCAATACTTGCAAGGTATCATACGGCGTAATAATCGTTCCCCAGCCATCTACATTATTGATTCGGTAGCCTTTGGTGGTATAAGATGCAAACGTAATCAGGCTAGTTGTAAAATCAAAAGTAGTGCTATCATAGTCTAAATGGTCAAGAGGAAATTGATAAATTTCATCCTTGTCCGTATAGAAAGACGGGAAAGGGAAACCAGCAGTTTTTAGGCCTCGCCCTTCAGCTTCAAATACCGTGCTGCTATTTTTGTAAAAATCATATACATCGGTACTCGTAAAATTAGCCAATATGATAGTATCAATCACTTCAAGCCCATATTTGCCTGCACCTGCAAAGAAAAAACCATAAGGCGTATTGAGAGAAGATACATACTCATTGAGGTGTCACCCTGTTGGGGTCAAGTGAAAAAATCCCACGTCATATTGTTTCCCGTAATGGTATAAGTAGCTTCCGTTAAGCTATCCATAGTAGTGGTACTAAACCTTATAGTATCGCCCGTATTGGGCATATCCGCACTCGTAATAGTGATTTGTGCAAATGATTGTATGCCTATTGTTAAAATAATGAATGTGCTAAAAACTGTTTTCATTGATTTGATTTTTATATTTTTCACTTCCTTATGGGTAAGGAATATATTAAATGAAAAACGATGATTACTTTCTGAAATTTCTAATTCTTTACAAAAATAAAGAAACTTACTTCTATTACGATGTAAAAAGGCAAAGTGTAGCACAAGCAACGTATATTTTTTTGTAAAATGGTTAGGTCAAAGCGACGCTTTATGTATTATAATTTGCTGATAAAAATTTATATCCTATCATTAATTTTTGTAAATACCCTTTTTTACTATTTTTACAAGTATATCAATATAAATTTAATATATGCATGATGGAATGAAAGAACCTAACAAAGATAGCCCCAAAAAGGGAGCGAGTAACGTGGATTTGCTAGAGCGAGACCTGTTCTTAAAGCAACTGCAAATCAACCGCTTATTGGAATTGACGCAATCCATCAATAATAATTTCTCTTCCGAACACTTGTTCAAGATTTATCAATCCATTCTTAGTTGGGAGATGGGTATCAAGAAAATGATGTGCCATATCAAAGAAGACAAGGCTTGGAAATGTATTAGCCATATCGGCATCAGAGATGGCGCATTGAAGGAAAACATTAGTGAAGAATTATTGGAATATACCAGAATGACTAATCTATTTGACCATCCTCATCCTTTGGTGAATCAATTTGACATCATTATTCCTGTATATCACAAAGAACGCCCTATTGCTTTTACAATGCTTGGCGATTTGGATCCTGATGAAGAAATGTATGAGAAAATACAATTCATCACTACTATTACCAATATTATAGCCGTAGCAATAGAGAATAAGCGATTATTTAAGCGGCAAATAGAACAAGAGCGACTAAAGAAGGAAATGGAAGTGGCTCAAAATGTTCAAAAAATGCTTATTCCTGACGTTTTGCCATCCAATGAGTTTTATGAATTAGATAGTATATATATGCCGCATTTGGGCGTAGGCGGTGATTATTATGTCTTTATTCCTTTCGGCAACGATGAATTTGGTTTTTGCATCGGCGACATTTCGGGTAAAGGCGTAGGCGCAGCCCTGCTGATGGCTAATTTTCAAGCCAATCTTCGGATGTTGGTCGAGTTGCGTTCAGAGAAGGAAGAGTTTATTCAATCGCTTAATTCCAAATTGCTCGCTATTACAAAAGGAGAAAAGTTCATTACCTTCTTTTACGCCGAATATTGCTTATCCTCCAAACAGTTGAAATACATCAATGCGGGGCATAATCCTCCTATTCTGATACAAGATGGTATAGTCACGAAACTTGACAAAGGTTGTACTTTGTTGGGTACTTTTGATAGAATCCCAGAGATTGAAATTGGTGTAATTGATATTACATCAGAAGCACTCATTGTAACTTATACTGATGGAATCACTGACCTCCAAAATGACCAAGATGAATATTTTGAGCTAGAGATACTTGAGGAGTTTGCCATAGAAAACGCTTCCGACTCTGCCAAAGAATTTAATTTTCACTTGATGGAATATATGGAAGATTTTAGAGGTAATAACCCTTTTCCTGATGACCTTTCTGTTTTGACTTGTAAGATATTCTAGCAAATTACGTACAATTGAGGTATATTGCACGTTTTAATAATATTGAACAGTCGTGTAGTTTTGAGTTTTTTGAATAAAGAATGAAATATACACGATTGCTATCTTCATCAATTTCTAATACAACACACTTTAAATCGTTTTAGATGCTATTATCCATGACGGGCTTTGGTCGTTCAGAAGCAACTTTCAAAGAACAAGACATTACTGTTGAAATCAAATCCTTAAATAGTAAATATTTGGACTTGAAACTCAAAGTGGCTCAAAAGTATCGTGCAAAAGAATTGCAGATACGACAGCTCATTACCCCCATTGCGCTCAGAGGCAAAATAGATATTTCGATAGATGTTACAAATCGAGCGGCAGAAGCTGAATTCTTTTTTAATCGAGAGTTGTTCAAAGCCTACTATCAGGAGTTGAATAGCTTGAGTGAAGAGTTGGGCATTCAGAATGCAGATGTGATGCAAACCATCATTCGACTACCCAATATTGTAGTACCCAACGAAAATAGCCTAAGCGACGAAGAATGGCAATCTTTGGTGGATGTGATTAAAAGTGCTATGAAAAAATTGGAGCATTTTAGAAGAACGGAAGGCAAAGTGATTGAGGATGATTTTACGCTTCGTGTGAATACGATTATTCAACTGCTTAAAGAGGTAGAGCCTTTCGTGGAGGAGCGAAAAGTGCTTATGCAGGAACGATTGCGTCAAAATTTTCAGGATAATGCAACGAAAGGCGCAGTGGATGAAAATCGTTTTGAGCAAGAGTTGATTTATTACCTCGAAAAAATAGACATTACCGAAGAGCAAGTTCGTTTGGCGCAGCATTGTAAGTATTTTTTGGAAGTATTGGAGAATAAAAAAAATGTAAAAGGGCGCAAACTCAATTTCATCAGCCAAGAAATGGGTAGAGAAATCAATACGCTCGGCTCTAAGGCTAATCATTCAAGCATTCAGCGAATAGTAGTGGATATGAAAGATGAGCTTGAAAAAATTAAGGAACAAATAGCTAATAATTTGTAAGGTATAAAGTAAATATCATCATAGTTTTCGCTGAAAGAAGTAAAAGAAAAAATCATGAAAAGGCTGTCAGATTGACAGTCTTTTCGTAATTTAGTCTTAAATTTTAGAGAAAATGAAGTATCAAAAGCACGTAAGATTTGATTGGGCAATCAAACGCCTATTGAGACAGAAAGCTAATTTCAGCATTTTAGAGGGCTTTTTGAGCGAATTGCTCAAAGACAATATTGAGATTCTCGAAATTATTGATACGGAAAGTAATCAAGAAACAGAGAGAGATAAATTTAATCGAGTAGATATTTTGGTAAAGGATAAGAAAGGTGAGCTTATCATTATCGAAATCCAAAACTCTTATGCCATTGATTATTTTTTGAGAATATTATTTGGTATTTCCAAAGCGATAACAGAGCATATTAAAACAGGCGATGAATGGACATCCGTCAAAAAAGTAATCTCAATCAATATTGTTTATTTCGATTTGGGCAGAGGAGAAGATTATATTTATTCTGGAGGCACTACTTTTTCGGGGCTTCATAAAAATGACATATTACAACTATCTAATGCTCAAAAAAGGCTATTCAAGAAAGAAAAAATTCGAGACTTATTTCCAGAAATTTACATCATAAAAGTGAATAATTTTGATGATGTTGCAAAAGATACTCTTGACGAATGGATTTATTTTTTGAAAAATAGCGAAATAAAAAAGAATTTCACGGCTAAAGGCTTGAAGAAGGCAGAAGAAGTCCTGAAAATAGCAAACATGGAAGACAAGGAAAGGCTAGAATATCAACGATTTGGAGAAGTACTTTCCGATAGAGCAAGTCAAGCATTGAGCATTAAGGTCGAAATCGAAATGGCTATTGAAAAAGAAAAAAGAAAAACAGCGGAAGAGAGAAGAAAAACAGAAGAAGCCAAAAGAAAAACAGAAGAAGCCAAAAGAAAAGCAGAAGAAGAAAAAAGAAAAGCAGAAGAAGCTAGGAAAAAAGAGGACGAAGCCAGAAGAAAATTGCAAGAAACAGAAAAAATACTCGATAAAGCAATTATAGTGATGATAAAAAATACTGACTTTAGCGACGACGAAATTGCTACTAATTTAGGTATAAATGTAGAGGATGTTCGTAAAGTTAGAAAAAACACAAAATAAAACGATTTAAGAATTGTTTAAAAGCATTAAGCATCGAAAAATATTAAAGCTCTTTTATAATTAAAAATACTAACCTCCTTTAAAAAACTTTTAAGCATTTTAGGTTATGGCAACTACAAAACTAATTATATTCACCGCACCTTCGCGCGCAGGAAAAACCACCATAGTTAGATATTTGTTGAAAAAATATACTCAACTGGCATTTTCTGTCTCCGCTACTACTCGTGAAAAACGAGCGCGTGAAGTACATGGCGAGGATTATTACTTCTTATCATTAGACCAATGGGAAGAAAAATCGAACGCCAACGAATTTTTGGAATGGCAAGAAGTATATAAAAATCAATATTATGGTACGCTCAAATCAGAAGTAGAACGATTGAGAGCAATGGGGAAATACGTCGTATTTGATATAGACGTAAAAGGCGCAATAAATATCAAAAAAGAATATGGCGAAGATGCCGTTACAGTTTTTGTAAAGCCACCTTCACCAGATATTTTATTCGCTCGCCTAAAAGCTCGACAAACAGAAGATAGTGCTAGTTTACGGAAAAGAATAGCTAGAGCAGCCGAAGAATTGACTTATGAAACTCGATGCGACTTGGTCTTACTTAACGATGACCTCAACGTTGCTTTTGAAAATGCCGATAAAATTATTCAAAACATCATTCAACCAGAAATATCATGATGACAGCCATTACAAAGGGAATAAAAGTAAGCGTACAATCTAAGTTTGAAGGCTATTCAAGCGAAATGAAAAATTTCGTATTCTCTTATGTTGTAACGATTGAAAACAACAGCCCACTATACCGTACAACTCCTGCGCCGTCATTGGTTTATTTTTGATAGCAATGGAAGTAACCGAGAAGTAGAAGGCGAAGGCGTAATCGGACAACAACCGATTCTAAAGCCCAGCGATTCGCATTCCTACTCTTCGTGGTCGCCTATATCCACCGAAATGGGCAGTATGCACGGCACTTTTCTGATGTGCCGACTAGACAACCATGATTTCTTCAAAATTCAAGTACCCAAGTTCCCCTTGATAGTTTCTTATCGTCAGAATTGACAAATAGCTTCCCTGTATCTAGTCACAAATGAAAGCATAAGCCTATAACCTTACAATCAATAAATTACCGTAAAGCTACTATAAGCCGTTTTATACTTTCCCTAATATGAATTGCACCGTCAAGACTTTAGAGCATGAATTTTTCACACTTCATAAACTCATTTCACGAAAAATACTTAGATAAGGTGTTAATCTTTTTTGTTTTTTTTTAAAAAAGTAATATATTGCAGTTAGAGCGAGTAAAAATTGAAACATATAAATTTCAATTTTTTCTCCATTTTGAACAATATTTATCCACTTTTTTAAAACCCATTAGACATTATTCTCAACTACACTTACTTTCCAAAATCTATAAAAATAAACCATTATTTTATCAGTAAAAAGGAAAACAGCAACACACCTTCGATGAATTGTGTCTAATAATCTAAGTGATTATGAAACAAGTAATTTTAATTCTCCAACTCTTTTTATTCACTACTGTAAACACTATTGCGCAAGCTCCAAATATGAAATGGGGCAAGTTAGACAAAGGCGATTTAAAAATGAAAACTTATCCGCTCGACGGAGAAGCAGATGCCGTCATTCTTGCGCATAATACCAAAGTTAGATACGAAATAGCTCCTTCTGAGGCAATGGTCTATGATATTTATTATCGAATAAAAATCCTAACAAAAGCTGGACTAGACCAAGCCAACATCGAAATTCCCTATTTTGCAAGCGGTCAAGCAGAACGCATTAATGGTATAAAAGCACAAGTATCAACGCTTAAAGGAAGTAAAGTCATTAAGACAAAATTCAAAAAGAAGGAAGTATTCACGGATAAAATAGATGAATATTGGTCGATGAAAAAATTCACATTACCCAATGTAGAGGTAGGCTCTGTGATTGAATACCACTATACTTATTATTCAGAGCGCATTTTTAGTGTTAAAGATTTTTATTTTCAAACAGATATTCCTACAAAGTGGAGTCAGTTTGACTTCAAAGTCCCAGAGTTTTTTAACTATGTCGTTATTAAGCAAGCGACACACCCTTTCGCCATAGCTTCTCAAAAACAAATCAACTATAATTTGGGTGCAGGTTACAAAACATTTAGTGGCACGCACTACGTTTGGGCGATGCAAAGCATTCCTAGCTTGAAAGAAGAGAAATATATCACTACTATGAATGACTACCGTCAGCGTATTCGGTTGCAGTTAAAAAGTTTCATTTTTCCTGGTTATGTAAATAAAACCTTCTTTACTACTTGGGAATACACCCAAAAAGAATTGATGGATAGTGAGACCTTTGGTGAAGTTTTTACTTCTTCAAAAGGAACGAGGTATATAACTCAACACTGCTATAAGTATTTAAAAGAAGGAATGTCTAAGGGAGAAAAAATCAAAGCGATTTATACTTTCGTTCAGAAAAATATGAAGTGGAATGGAATGAACCATATTTCCGTGGATAAAAGTTTGGATAAGTTATATAGCAAACATGAAGGAGATATTGCCGAAATTAATTTGATGTTGCTAAATTTGCTCAAACAAGCAGATATTGATGCCGCCCCTGTATTGCTCAGTACTCGACAAAACGGGCAAGCAAACCCTTATTACCCCATTTTAAAACAGTTCGATTATGTGTTGGTCAGAACGGAAATAGACGGCAAAGAAGTCTTTCTGGATGCTACTAACCCGCTCATGCCTATGGGTATGGTAAAATTCAATGCTCTCAACCAAATAGGATGGCTAATCAACGGAGAACCAGGTGGAAAGTGGATACCTATCAAGCCCAAGCCTCACAAAACCACTAGTCAGTTTTACTTATACCTCGAAGCAGACGGCACGATAAAAGGCTTTATGAAAACCTACTATAAAGGCTACGCAGGTGTGAATAAGAGAAGCAGCTATTGGGAGGCTGATGATAAAAAAGAATTACCTTTCTGATTTGTACAAAGATGATATTCCGAATATAGAAATCGACTCTTTTTCTTTCAAAAACCTCGATGAATTGAATAAAAACTTCGTACAAGCTATTTATTTTAAAGCACCTAAAATGGCAGAAGTAGCTGGCGATTTGATATATTTTAGCCCATTTATGAATCAAGCATGGAACGAAAATCCATTTAAATCAAAAGAACGCAGTTATCCTATTGATTTTGGTCATACACAATCAGAGCAAATCATTATAAATATTCATCTGCCCGAAGGATATGAATTGGAAGAATTGCCACAAAACTCTAAAATACAACTATTGAATAATGGTGGTTTCTTTAGCTTTATGTCCTCCAAACAAGTCAATGGCGATATTCAAATCATTAGCCGAATGGAACTCAAACGACCTGTTTATGAAGCAAAAGAATACCAATATTTAAAACAATTTTTTGATTTAGTAATAGATAAACAAATGACACAATTGGTTGTGAAGAAAACACCAAAAGTCAAAAAACCATAATCTATATACTTTTAAATTCTCTTTATTCTTGTAGAGAATAAAGAGAATTTAAAAAATCACCTCGTCAATCTCTAAGGAATAGTTCAAAATTAAGTTTACATTCTCACGATTGTAACCTATTGAAAATCAATTGATTTTTTAAATTAGACTTTAATTTTAATTCCTACCTAAGTTCTACCAAAACCACTTTCATCGCATCTACTTTTCTGATTTGAGTAAAAAAATCTTTCAAATCTACTATTCTCTCACTCGGTAATGAAAAAGCAAACAATTCCAACCTTCGGATATAAGTCATTTTATCTCCATTCATGATAACTTGCACATGATAGTTCCCAAATTCAGCGTTGAGTTTAAAATTGTCTTCAGGCAGATTTTCAATAATAAAATTAGACGGCAGCGTAAAATACACCGTATCAATATGAGTAAATCCATTGGCTTGCTCTATTTTCAATTGAGCATCATCTATTTTATCCGAAGGAACTTCGATAGGGCGGTTCAAAAAATTCGGTGTTATAAAAATTCGTTTTCCTCCACGTTTTGCATATCTTTTAATATCCAAATCATACGTTAAGTCTGCTCTCGGTGCGTTATCCCACACTTTTATCTCCAAATTATTAATATCATACGACGGCAAATCCAGCATTTTTTGTAAAACCTTAACCTGTTCTACCTTCGTTGCATTATGATAATAATATCTCCAACCATCATGTTCACTTTCAAAACTAGCACTTTCAACCGATGCCGTAGCTGCACCTTTTTCATTTACATCTACTCTAGCTACGTTCACAAGGCGATGCGCCGTATAATCCTTCTTAGGCGTTTCGATTAGTTTTCCGCCTTCGGGAGTAATCAGCAAAGCATAGCGGTTTTCAGTAAAACTGCTCAAATAATTGGTTGGCGAAGTAGGCTGTGTACACTCTAGCCAAATACCTTCTTTACCTTTCTGCGGCACATACAATATGACATGATTGAAATCCGATGCCGAAAAGGCTGTATCCAATCCTATATCATCCTCGCCACCATAAATCAATGCAGGATAAGCCGTGATACCAACCTCTTTAAGCATCCCTTTCATGTAATAACTCAAGGCTTTACAATCGCCATATTTTTTTTCGGACACATACTCTGCATCAAAAGTCTGCCACCCTCCTATTCCTAACTGAATACTCACATAGCGAGTATTTTGTTGTAAATATTTGTATAAAATAGCAATTTTCTCTTCATCTGATTGGGCGGATTTCGTAAGTCTCTTTACCGTTCTAACCATTTCATTCGGCAGCTTATCCCTTCCTTTATTCAATTCATAAATAAATCCTCCAAATGTCTTCCAGTTACTCATATTTCCATCATAACCTGCTACTGAAAACCTTGTAGGTTCTATTTTTACTATCGGGAACAAGTCCATATCTTTAGGTAAAAAAGCAACATAGCCAACCGCATTCACGTTTTTTGTTTCCCAGATGTAGGAAGTAATATTGCCAGTTCTTGAAATAGTTGGTTCTAATGAAGTATTATAGCTTTTATAACGTGGCGTAAGCCCGTCGTGCATACAAAGTTCGTAGCTAGTTTTTTCTACTGCCGTTCTAGTTTCTGGCAAAATCTCCCAATCAGGATAATCTTGCAAGCCTTTATAAGACACCTGATATCTAAACTCTACCGTAAACGGGTAGTCGTGATGGCTAATTCCTAGATACTTCACCCGACTATCGCTATGCAAAGTCCCATTAGATACTGCGCTCATATCGCTTACATCACTTGTTTTGAATTTCTTTATCACTCTTCCACTAGCGTCATATAATCTAGCTTGCACGTAATTGACTTTCATATATTTATTATAATATACAACTAGGTCATTCATCCTTGATTTTTCGTTGAAAATAGTGACGGCGAGCTGAACGGTTTCGGTCGCTTTTTTTGTGCTTTTTACTTCAAATTTAGTAAAATACTCTCGTACCACAGCGTCTGCATTTTTTTTGAGCTTTGCTGGAATATTCTGAACATTGTAACCAAAATCATTATTTTCAGAAGCGGTAAGACTAAGACTAGAGAGACAAAAAAACGTAGTTAAAATAGTAGTATGAAGGAATTTCATGTTTAATCACTTTTTTTAGGATTCACAAAAATCATGTTTTCCAACCCCAATATACATGAATTAACAATAAACTTCCATTTTTTTGACTAAAATTTATTTTTGTAAATATCTATTTCCTTTACCATTCAAGTTTTTTTATTTGAAACAAATCTACGACACCACAAAATAGGTAGGCTATGAAAATATCGCAATAAAAAAGAATGGTTCTTTGACAATTTTTGCCCAAAAGGTAGATTTTATTCATCCAATGGTGGCTTGCCCCATTGCCTCGACTTACTCAAAAGCAATGGGGCAAGCCACCATTGGATGGTTTAGCAAAAATTGTCAAAGAGCCAAAAGAATTTGCTAGAAAAGCAAAGACCTTGACAACACTTTGGTCATCAAGGTCTTTAGCAGCCCATAGGGGAATCGAACCCCTGTTTTAAGAATGAAAATCTCATGTCCTAACCACTAGACGAATGGGCCGTGTGGTAAATTTTAATTACAATCAAGAAAGTAATTATAACTTAAAAAAAATGGCAGCCCATAGGGGAATCGAACCCCTGTTTTAAGAATGAAAATCTCATGTCCTAACCACTAGACGAATGGGCCATTTTGGTTTTAAATCATCAATTAAGAATGTTTATATTCCTATAAATATTTTCAATAAATAATTTCTAATACTGCAATCTAAAGAACTCGCTTTTTCAAAAAGCAGTGCAAAGATAATTTTATTTTTAATAAAGCCAAATAAGGAAATTGATAATTTTATTTTTTTTCTAAAAATAAATTACTTAACTTCACATTTAAATTAAGTATAGTGTTAATTATACACTAAGACACAACAATTGCCAAGTTGAATTGTTGTTTTCATCAGCTTAATTACTTTCAATTACTTTGCATTTGAAACAGTAAACATCAAAAACAGGTAATTGAGTTCAATTTGAAATAGATTTTATTTATTTAAATGACTATTAGGAAAACAAAGATTAACAAGTTGCTAACATACTCATTATCAGCTATTAATCTCTTAAATGACTATTCAAACTAAATCGAAAATGAAAGTAGCAATCAATGGTTTTGGTAGAATTGGACGCTTGACGTTCAGAAATTTATTGGAACGAGACAATGTAGAAGTAGTAGCTATCAATGATTTGACAGATAACAAGACTTTAGCTCACCTCTTGAAGTACGACTCTACTCAAGGACGCTTTAATGGCACTGTGGACTATACAGACGATGCCATTATCGTAAACGGAAAGGCTATCAAAGCATCTGCCGAGCGAAATCCAGCGAATTTGCCATGGGGAGAAATGGGCGTGGATGTAGTTTTGGAATGTACCGGCGTATTTCGTACTAAAGAAAAAGCAGAATTGCACATTCAGGCAGGAGCAAAAAAAGTAGTTTTATCTGCTCCGGGCAAAGGTGCAGGCATTCAAACTATCGTTTTGGGCGTGAATGACAATGAATTGGACAAAAGCAATACAGTTTTCTCAAATGCTTCTTGTACTACCAATTGCCTTTCTCCGCTAGTAATAGTATTGGACGAAAACTTCGGTATCGTACAAGGTGCTTTGACTACTACGCACGCCTACACCGGCGACCAAAGAATATTAGATGCTCCTCATAGCGACCTGAGAAGAGCTAGAGCCGCAGCGATGAACATCGTACCGACTTCTACGGGCGCAGGTTCGGCAGTAGGTAAAGTTTATCCTAAGATTGCTGGCAAACTAATGGCTGGCGCACTTCGTGTACCTGTTCCGACGGGTTCATTGACCGAATTGACCGTTATGCTCGAAAAAGAAGCTACCGCAGAAGCTATCAACGAAGTATTCAAAGCAGCTTCCGAAGCTGGCCTGAAAGGTATTTTAGAATATGCTACCGACCCTCTTGTATCCTCTGACATCGTTCAAAACACACACTCTACTATCTTTGATTCTTTACTTACCTCTGCCAGCGGAAAAATGGCTAGAGTTGTAGGTTGGTACGACAACGAAGCTGGATATTCTGCTCGCTTGGCAGATTTGACAGTAATGTTGGGCTAATTTCAATTGGCCGTTTTTTTAAATGATAGTAAAAAAAATGAACCTGTTGCTTTTGCAGTCAGGTTCATTTTTTTTTTTAATCTCACTTGTTTTCACACTCCCCTAAATGCTCTTTGGTATTCGGGTTTTATTATTCGCCATATCGCAGGCGCATAATCCTTGCCATCCAACATACTAAACAAAATACTTGGATATGGGCAGGTTTTAAAATAGTCGGCAGTTTCCTTCCGAGTTTCAAAGGTTTTAAAATCTTTACGACATTGCTCCTCTATCGCTCGAAAGTCGGCTTTTAACTGCTGTTCCGTTTTTTTTATCCAACCATAAAATTCATCTGGCACTAAGTGCAAAATTTCATCCAAAGGCTCTCCTAGCATCAAATGTTGCCATATACTCTGATTAGAAACATTCGTTAATATATAATGTAGTCGTTTGTATTCCTCAAATTTGACTTTTACTCGGTAGCCATTTTCAAATCGAATGACAAAACCTTCCTTGTTTTCTTGCTCCAATGCTTTGAGCGCACTAAAATCCGTAATCCCGTCATAGGTCTTCACCACAGGAAAACCAATATCCATGAGAGGCAAATCCTTGCCCGATGCCGTTTCTACAATAGCCAACAGCACCAAATCTTCCATGTCTCCATAATCCACCACTATTCGGTTAGATGGATAAATGATTTCAAAAAGATAGGTCCATTCGGGATTCAAGTGAGGCAATACCGAAGCATATTTTTGGTGTAATATTTCGGTAGCTTTTATGGCTTGCTCCGACGAAAAAGACCCTCTGGTAGCAATATAAGGCTGTCCGTTGGCAAAATACAAAATACCCAGCGAGCCATCCATTTTCTCGAATACTTGAAATGTTTCGTTTTTAGGCAATTGGACATGAGCCGTTTCTTCTAAGTTGAAAAACTTAGGCAAAGGGCGAGCTACTATATGGCGGTGTTGGTTCAATATCAATCCTCTACATTGAAGCGTCACTTCGTTCCACATCGCCTCAAATTGAGTGCTGGACGTATAATTATAAATATACAACTCCTCATAAGGGTGTTTTTGCACATTCACATAACCTCCATCAATGAGTGTTTCTAGCAACTCTAAATCCATTTTTTGAAATTATTTTTGAGTAAAAATTTTAAAATCCGTAACTCCAACTATTTATTCGCTTAAATAATTCCTTCATTCACAATCTTTTAGAGTAGGGAATTGTATTATCTGAATAAACCTTTTATGCAAAAAAGTGTTAATTAGTTTTAGATTTGTAGGCATTTAACACATAAATATTCTCCATTAAAAAACGACAAAAAGTAATTTTCTAATTTATTGCAAATCAATTCGTTGAAAATTCGAGAATTATAAATTTATGATTATTTTTTTTTGACCTAGTATATAGTTTTTCATTATTTTTTTAAAAAAGTAAATGCCAAAGTATTATATTACTAGCGTATTATTTTAATTAAAGGAAGCTATTACAAGCATTACACAAATATAACTTATTGTACAGTGGCTATATATTCCATTAAAGACTTGGAAAAATTATCTGATATTAAAGCGCATACCATTAGGATATGGGAGCAGCGCTATAGTATTATTGAGCCAAAACGTACAAGCACCAATATCCGTTACTACAACGATAATGACTTAAAAAAACTCCTCAACATTGCTTTGCTCAACAAAAATGGCTACAAAATATCCAAAATAGCTAAAATGTCGAAGCAGGAAGTTGCCCAAAAAGTCTCTTCGCTTTCCGAAGTCAATTTTGAAAACGCCACCCAACTTGACGCACTTACCATTTCGATGATAGAAATGGATGAGTCCAAATTTGATAGAATTATTTCTGCCAACATTGAGCAAATAGGATTTGAGCGCACTATGCTCGAAATTATCAATCCTTTTCTCGAAAAATTGAGTTTATTGTGGCTCACAGGTTCAATTAATCCTGCTCAGGAACACTTTATTAGTTGTCTTATTCGCCAAAAAATCATTGTAGCTATTGATAAAGCACCATTTGAATATAGTAAGGATTCAAAGAAATTTTTACTCTTTTTGCCCGAAGGTAGCGAAGACGAGTTGAGCTTGTTATTTTTGCATTACATCATGAAATCTAGAGGCTTTAAAGTCATTTATTTAGGGCAAAACATCCCTTATCAGGACATAAAGGCAGTTTATGATATACATAAGCCAGAGTTTATGTATTCCATTGTGTCTGAAATGTTTACCAAAGAACCCATTCAACGGTATGTCGAACGCTTGTCTCAATCCTTTAAAGAATGTAATATCGTCCTTACAGGTTATCGTGTACTTGCTCAACCCATCAATCCTCCTCCTAATATCCATATTCATAAAAGCCTTTCAGAAACAATTGACTTGCTTAGCTCGCTAAATCAAGCAAAATAAATCAACGTTTAGCCTTCCATTTCAAATTCAAATCGACTTAGCGAAAATTCGCTGCTGTTTTTTATTCAAATCAATGTTTAAACTTTAAATATAATGATGTTTAAACTTTAATATTTTGTTAAAAGAAACCCGAAACTAAACATAGTTTCACTTTTAATTGAATGCTAACCTTAGCGAAAATTCACAAAAAAATACACAAACCGCTGTTTTACAGAGATAAACAAAGTAAAAATCAATCTATTTAAAGGACTTACATTTTATAAATCTCTTTTATTTTGTTTAACAAATCCTGAAAAAGTTTAAACAAGCACTTGACTTTTATTTAAACTTTATGTATATTTGAATAAGAGGAAAACTAAAACGCTACTACTAAAACCCATTTAGTAACCAATAAAAAAGAGAAAAATGACAACCATTGAATTCGATAACAAGTTTAACAAAATGTCCAGCTTACTTCACTCATTTGCGTATAATTTGACCAAAAATGGAGAAGATGCTAAAGACCTTTTTCAAGAGACGGCTTTCAGAGCCATGACGAATAGAGAAAAGTTTCGAACTGGTACAAATTTCAAGGCATGGTTATTTACCATCATGAAAAATATTTTCATCAATAATTATCGCAAGAAGATGAAAGCGAATACCATCATCGACTCTACTGATAATTTGTATTATATTAACTCAAGTAGAAATATTACAAGCAATAAAGCGGAATCGTCTCTAATGATGAAAGAGCTTAGCCAGATAGTCGAAAACTTGGATGATAGTGTAAAAATCCCTTTTATGATGCACTATGAAGGTTTTAAGTATCAGGAAATAGCTGACAAATTGGAATTGCCATTAGGAACTGTAAAAAGTAGAATTTTCTTTGCTCGTAAAGAGTTGAAGCAAGTGATTAAAAAAAGCTATGACAAAACAACCCTAATCGGTGCTAGAAGCTAGATATTTATCCAATATTTTATTTTCGCTATGAATTAATCAAGATTATTAAGGTCTCCCTTAATAAAGAAAAAAACTAGGAACTCGTCCAAATCATTTGGGCGAGTTTTTTTTTGTAAAATACCCTAAAAATCTCTCCTAATCAGTACTACTTTACTACATTCATCATTGTACAGGCAACTTTTTGCCCATTTTCATTACATATAGTATTAGAAACTCCCTTGCATGAACCAAAACGACCACCATCTCATACAAAAAATATTAGCTGGCAATAGGCAAGCTGAACGAACTTTGTATGAAAAATACAAACGGTCGTGGTTTCGGTTGTGTTTGCGATATGGTAAGAATAGCACCGAAGCAGAAGATATTTTGCAGGAAGGCTTGATTTTGATTTTTAGGGATTTAAAGCAATTTGATGCTAATCGAGGAGTGTTTGCAAGTTGGTCAAATCGAGTATTGGTAAATGCTGCGCTACGATATTTAAAAAAACATCAATGGCAGCAGTCTTTTGCCAATTTGGATGAAGCCAACGATGAAACCTCGTTTTCTGAAACCATTTTGCAAAAAATAACAGCGAAGGAATTGACCGAAGTTATTCAAGGATTGCCTATGGGCTATCGAGTAGTTTTTAATATGTATGCCATCGAAGGCTATTCGCATAAAGAGATTGCTAAGGCTCTAAATATATCCGTCAGCACTTCCAAGTCCCAATTATTTAAGGCTAGAAAAGCCCTTCGCAAGCAATTGGAGATACTTTTTTAAAGAAAACAAAAACCTGTCTCATTAGATAGACGATACGAAAAAGCAGCTAAATTTTGTTTGCTTTTAATTTTAGGGATTATGAAAAATAACTATAATATAGACAATTTTTTTAGAAAAAAACTCAACGAATCCAATGATACCGCCGACAACTGGGACACCCCGAGCGATAGGGTTTGGCAAAGCGCACAGGCAAAATTCCCTCGCTCGTTGGCGAGCTTTTCGGCATCTGGAATGTCGGTTACAGTGGCTTTTTTGAGTGTTGGGCTACTCCTTGCATTGGCTTATATTTTCAGCTTAAAAAATAATGTTGCTGCCTTGCAAAATGACTTGATAAGCACCGAAACACAACTATCTAACAGGAATAAAGCATTCCTCTATGCTGAAAAAAATTGTGCGGTATCCGAAAAGCAACACGCAATTTTTCAGGCTGAGTTAGCAAATAAAATTCAAAATCTCTCGCAGCAAGTAGCTTTTTATCAAAAGAAAAATAAGCGCAACCAAATCGCTATCGGAAAACTAACCGCTCAAAATAAGCAATTGCAAGCCAGCTTGGACAAAATCAGCATGGCTCAATCCAACCCCTCGATACCTAAAAAAACAGCCGCTGCCTCCAAAATCAAACAAGAACCTGCTACTAATAT
>CALOED010000307.1:0-6313 GCA_942492005.1 uncultured Saprospiraceae bacterium | reverse complement strand
CCAGACAGGGCAGCTCTACCGTAGTAAAAAATGGTATTTTGGAACTTTCCAAATCTCATAAAATCGTTTTTGCGGACAAAACAAAAGGACAAGTTCAGATTATAAAAGATGATGTGGAAGGTTATTTTGATAAAATTAGAGAACTAGATATGGAAATCCAAATGGGCGCAACTAGCCGTGGCGACCGCAATACGCTACTGAAAGATTACAAACAGCATTTGCAAAAAAGCGTCATAGATTGGAAGCCTAGTGAGGAGCAATTTGTAGCCAATATCATGCAAAAAGCTTTTGAGTTGGTCAATAAAGTATCTCCAAGCGTGTTCCCCGACGAAATCATTATGATTAAAAATAACATGAATCATTACGGGGAAGGCGTTTTTTATACCCGTGAAAAAGCCATCGTGATACCAGTAAATACACTCAAAGTCAAGACAGTGCTGATTTTTTAAAAACCATGATTCACGAAATATTTCACATTTACGCTCGATACAACACGGCTAAACGTGATAAATTATACAATAAAATTGGTTACACTAAAATAGAGCCGCCTACATTTCCTGATATTCTCGAACGTCGTATTTTGCTCAATCCAGACGGCGTAGATTTTAATTATCAAATCAAAGTAAAACGAAAAACAACAGGGCAAGACATCATTGCTATGCCGATTATCTTTTCTAAAATGCTCAATTTTTCGCCCGACAAAACGGACTTTTTCGAATATTTGCAATTTTAATTATTTGAGGTCGTGAATGGTGAAGTACAAGTGACTCGCAATGGCGACTCCACCGTTCGCATCAAAAATATCACTGGATTTTATGAGCAAATAGGCACAAACACTCAATATATTATACATCCTGATGAAGTGCTGGCGGATAATTTTGTACTGATGAGTTTATCTATCGAAGACGAATCCGTTCTTAAAAATTTTAATATTCGCACTCCAGGCAAACAATTGATTGATGATTTGAAAAGCATTATTCGAGAGTAATTTATTTATTCATGTTATATTATTAACTGCTCGTTTCAGAGTTAAGCGAAACGACTCTGAAACGCTTTATCCCTCTCGTCTTAGACGTGCAAAAAACTCGGAGCAATACCAAAATACGAATTTGGACGAAGCTCAAAAATGTCTTCAGAAATCTTTTCGCCAACTTCAAAATCTTATCCATAAACATTCTGATGAAGAACTATTTGAAAAGAAAAGATATAAATGGACAGGCGGCACTTCGCTGGGTGCTTATCTGATTTCTGCTACATCGAGCCATTATGACTGGGCTTTAAAACTGATAAAAAAGCAAAAAAATAAACGTTTGAAAAATTAAAACTGCAATTTCCCATGACAACCTTCACTTTCAAAGACGTAATACTCACGTCTGCCCAAATTCAAGATTTTTCCGACATCGCGGATATTTATAATGAACACATACAATTGAAATCCAGCACGATGGAAGAGCGAGTTTTTGATACTTCAAAAATACAAGAATGGGTGGAGGCGTTTAATGACCGAGAAGAATTATTGATACTAAAAAGAGGGCAATTAAATATCGGTTGGGCAATTATTAAAAAATATTCAGACAGGGCTGGTTATCGGTTTGCTTGCGAAACCGCAGTTTATCTACGAGGCAATGAAACCCGAAAAGGCTATGGTTCTTTTGTCAAAAAAGCCCTTATTGAGCGTTGCAAGGCTTTAAATTATCATCATCTCGTTGCCAAAATTTTTGCTATCAATACAGCTAGTATTCAATATAATTTAAAGCTCGGCTACGAAATAGTTGGGCGGCAAAAAGAAATTGGATTCAAAAATGGAAAATGGACAGATGTGGTGATTATGCAATATATTATCAAATAAAACTGATGTAATTAAGCTAGATTAGCTATTCCATTTTTTTATTTAAAACAAGAAAAATCTATACATGAAAAAACAATTGACCAGTATTTTTTGCGCTATTTTGATAAGTAGCGTTTTTGTAAATGCCCAAACGGTAGTTACCTACTCGCACCTCCAATCTTTTACCCAACAAGACATTGTAAATCAAGTCGGGTTGAATTTCAATGGATTAGACTTTGGCGTAGATCTTTATAAACTAACTTACACCACAACGGATGTAGATGGAAGCTCAACAGTAGCTTCTGGAGCAGTTTATATTCCTTCGGGTTGCGACAATTTTCCATTGATTTCTTACCAACATGGTACGATTTTCAAAAAAACTGATGTGCCATCTACGGGCAATGAAAACGTAGGCGTTTTATTAGCAGCCTTTGGTTTCGTTACCGTTGCGGCTGATTTTTTGGGATTAGGCGACCATGCTGGGCCACATCCTTACTTGCACGCCGAATCCCAAGCTACTGCTTCCATTGATTTGATGCGAGCAGCAAGGATTTTTCTTACCGATACTTTGACTTACACGCTCAATGATGAAGTGTTTTTGATTGGTTATTCGCAAGGCGGACACGCTACTATGGGCTTGCATAAATACATAGAAGACAACAATTTGCTGGCAGAGTTTGACGTAAAAGCCTCTGCCCCACTCTCTGGCCCTTTTGATTTGGCAGGCAAACAGTCGGATATGCTCTTGGATTCTGCTTATTCCAATCCTGGATATGTGGCTTATATTATCAATAGCTATCAGCACGTTTACGGCGATTTATACACTTCGCCTAGCCAATATTATAAATCTCCGTATGACAATATGATTAGCAATCTTTTGAATGGAAGTTACAATGCTAATTATATTAATAATGCCTTGCCTAACAGTATTTTTGCCTTTTTGGAAGACACGATGGTTCAAAATGTTTTGGCGGATACGCTTCTAAATACGCATCCTTTACGAGCAGCAATGGTTGCCAATAGTAATTTTGACTGGTTGCCGACTCGCCCAATTCGCATGGCATATTGCGATGGCGATGAGCAAGTTAATTTTGAAAATAGCATTTTAGCTAAAAATACGATGATTGCCAATGGGGCAACAGAAGTAGAAGCGATTCATATTTTGCCTGGTGCAGACCATAGCGGATGTGCGTTGCCCGCTTTTTTCAATGCCATCAATTGGTTTTTGGGGAAAGCGACGATTTGTCAGAATTTCGCAACTCATACACAACGATTAGACGCATCGAGTCAAGTCAATATTTTCCCTAATCCTGCCTACGATAATATTACTATTCGGTTGTCCGAAGAAATGGGAAATGAGACTTTGCAGCTAGATATTGTAAATATCAGCGGACAAATCGTAGAATCTCAAGTCGTAGATTCTCAAACAGCAATTCAACTTTCATTAAATCATATAGAAAGTGGTATTTATATGGTTAGGTTGTATAATGATACTATTTCGGTGATAAAGAAAGTTGTTGTTTATTAATCATAATCAGATAAAAGTGATTTTTGTTTTAGAATAGGGTTTTGTTTTCAAAACAAAGCTCTATTCTAAAATGAAAAAAACTAAGGTTCTTTGAAAATCCTTATTAGACTTTATTCACAAAACTAAATCCTATTACATAACTAACTGATAATGAAGATAGACAAAGCGGCTTCGCCGCTTTGTGAATAATGGCTATTGATTACCATTTTTCTGCAAATCTATTTTTAGCTACGTTGAGCCTCCAGTCTCCATATTTTTTTTATTAAAAATAAAATACCAAACCTAACCTTTCTCCTCTCCTTTCCGTGTATGGTGTTGAAATCTTAGTTAACTATGTTCTTTCCAATTCTTAAAAAAATTTACAACACTAAATATTTCAAAAAATCAAAAAAATAACGATGAAGAAAATTTTATTAACCTTGAGTTTTGTTTTTACAATACTCATTATGAATGGTCAGCCCCAAACCATAAGTATTAGTGGCACAGTAAGTGGCTCAACTGGCGGCGGAATACCTAGCTATCCGGTTCAAATTATGAGTGATAGCACAATGGGTTTTATGTATTTTGGTACAGCTACAACCAATGCAAATGGTAATTATAGTCATTCCGTCACTTTGCCTGTCGGTATGACACAGGGATTATTTTACGTTTCTACGCAAGACTCTTGTACTGGACAATTCTACGTACAAGCGGTATCTTTTTCGCCAGCTTCGATGAACATTGCTGGTGTTAATTTCACGATGTGCCAAAATAGCGGCTCGAATTGCGCTGCAAGTTTCACACATTCCACATCTGGAAGTACAGTAACTTTCAACAGCAATGCCACAGGCGGACAAGCCCCTTATGTCTATTCGTGGAGTTTTGGCGACGGCACTTCTGCTACTTCTGCCAACCCTACTCATACTTATAATGTGATGAATGGGACGTTTTTGGCTTGTCTTACGGTAACTGATGCCGCAGGGTGTTCTACATCTTATTGCGACACCATTGTTATTTCGGGTTCAGGTTCGGGAAGTTGTACAGCTCTTTTTAGCCAAAGCCAACAAGGAAACACAGTCAATTTCACTTCTAATTCCACAGGAGGCAATCCATTTTTTCCGCTTTTACACATTTGGGATTTCGGAGATGGAACCAATTCTTACGTGAATAATCCATCGCATATTTATAGTAGCCCTGGCACTTATTTGGTTTGCTTGACTGTAACGGATTCTATTTGCTTTGCTACTTATTGTGATACTGTTGTGATAGCAGGCGCAAGCTGTTCTTCTTCTTTTTCTACATCGGTTATGGATAGTTTAGTCACTTTCACACCGCAAGTAACAGGAACTGCGCCATTTACTTATGCTTGGAATTTCGGAGACGGAAACACGGGCAATTCTGCCAACCCTACTTATGTTTATACCGCAAATGGCACTTATATGGCTTGTTTGACGGTAACAGATGTGAATGGTTGTACCTCAACTTCTTGTAATTTTATTACAATTACAGCATTTCAATCAAGCGGTTGTGCTGCTTCTTTCACCTATCAAGCAGCTCCGGCAAGTGGTATTGTATATTTCAATGGCGTAGCAACAGGAGGTGTTGGCCCATATTCTTACTCTTGGGATTTCGGCGATGGAAATACAGGAACAGGGCAAAATTCTGGTCATTTATATATGGTAATGGGCGTTTATACGGCTTGTTTGACCATTACAGACACATTGGGCTGCACGGCTACCTATTGCGATAGCTTATTTGCTTACGGTGTTGGCGTTGCTTGTTCTGTATCATTTACTTATCAAGCCAATGCGTTAGGTTCTATATCATTTACCTCTTTCCCAACGGGTACAGCACCTTTTTCTTACGTTTGGGACTTTGGCGATGGCACTACAAGCACACAAGCTAACCCAACGCATACTTACTTACCGCCTTCTACTACTTATTCGGTCACTTTGACCGTTACAGATAATAATGGATGTATCAGCACATATTCTGGTATTGTGGTTTCGGCAGGAGGTAATCCTTGTCAGGCATCATTCACACATACTGTAAATGGAAATACTGCTTCTTTTGTAAGTAATATTTCTGGTGGTACTGCACCTTATAGCTATTATTGGGACTTTAACGATGGAAATACTTCCTTTGCTCAAAATCCTAACCATACTTACGCTAATAACGGTGTTTATGGTGTGTGTCTAACGATTGCAGATAGTTTAGGTTGTTTTAGTGTTTATTGTGATACTATTTTTGTAAATACAGGCTCTGGAAGTGTTGGCAATTTAAGCGGAATGGTGCTTACTGACACTTTAGCGCAAGCAGCAGTTGTTCATTTGATTAGTTATGATAGCATCACTAGCTCATTTACAGTGGTGGCGGTAGATACAGTACAAGGCTTTTTCAATTTCTACAATGTTCCTAGTGGAGATTATTTGGTTAGAGCGGCATTGTTGTCTGCCGACCCTCAATACGCTAATTATTTACCTACTTATTACACGCAAACGTTGTATTGGACAAATGCAACTACGGTAACGGTTTCGCCAAATGTTATTCAGTTTGTTACTATTCCTTTAATTCAGGGCAGCAATAGTTCAAATACAGCGGTTGGCCAAAACTTCGTGGGCGGAGGTATCGCTTTGAGCATTTTCAGAGGTGGCGGTGCTGCTCCTAATGTTCCTGTATTTATATTAGAACAAAACATGAATCCTTTCGATTATACTTATACCGACATCAATGGTGATTATAGTTTTACAAATTTGCCAAATGGCGTATATTATATATATGTAGAAGAAATGGGCTTGCTCTCTACTCCTATTCAAGTAACGGTAAACGATAATACTCCTACGATTGATAATGTTGATTTTGTAATTGAGACTTACTACGTGACACATTCACGAATACAGATGCAGTGCTTTCTGTTGAAAAATTGAATGTATTTCCTAATCCAGTACAAAATCAATTGAATGTACAATTGACTTTGA
>CALOED010000306.1:0-3935 GCA_942492005.1 uncultured Saprospiraceae bacterium | reverse complement strand
CTTCAATACCATACTTTTTCGCCAAATGCCGCAAAGCCTCTGGGTAAGAAAACCCTTCATGCTCCATGACAAATGAAATGGGCGTGCCTGCTTCCCCACAACCAAAACATTTATAAATGTTCTTTTGCGGTGAGACGGTAAACGACGGCGTTTTTTCATTATGAAAAGGACATAATCCAATCATATTCACTCCTCTACGTTTCAGCGAGACAAAATCCCCAACTACGTCTTCGACCTTCGCCGTTTCTATTATTTCTTGTATGGTCTTTTGTGAAATCATTTAAGGATTGAATTGTATAGTCAATTTTAAGGTAGTAAGCAGATTAAGGTACATTTCTAGTCGAATAATTCGACGGTACTACTTACTGGCAATTTTAAAAATATTTATAATGAAAAAAGAGATAATTTTTGGACAGGGGCTTCGCAAAAAAATAACCTTTTACACGAAGTGAAGGTAATCTATTCACCATTATTTGTGATAGATAAAAGTAAATAAAATATTTTGGCTTTGGAAACCATATTTAATGGCTTGTATGATAGTTTTTTAAATATCTAAAAAAACATAAATTGACATTTATTCAAAAATCAAGTAGATATTCTTTTGATTATCAGTTTAATATTAATTATATTTGTTTTTAATATGAGAAAAGAGATAAAGTTTGGCACAACTATTGTCAAAAAAGGGAATAGCACTGAAACTGAGAATTATTCATTCTTTACCCTTTTTAAACACATTCAAAATTCTCCATTAAACTAAAGAAGGTGTTCTCATAGTGTGGCTGCCCTTACAACCGAATGCGGATGTGGGGCAGTTTTCATTTCTAGGTAGTTTGTCACCATTTTTTGCGACTGCCAGCGGCTATTCCATTTCATCAACATATTGGAGAAAATCTTCCAAATTCCACGCATCCTTTATCGAAAAATCACCGACTTTCGTTCTTCTCAATCCTGTCAAATAGCCACCGCTATCACAGGCTTTTCCAAAATCATAAGCCAACGAGCGGATGTAAGTTCCTTTGCTACATTCTACTTTGAAATCTATTTCGGGCAACTGTATCCTTGTGATTTCAAAGGTATTAATAGAAACTTTTCGGGGTTCTATTTCTACGGTTTGTCCCTTTCTGGCTCTTTTATACAGGGGTTGTCCATCTACTTTAATAGCAGAAAAGATAGGCGGAAGTTGTAAAATATCACCTAAAAACTGCTGGCGAGCATTTTCGAGAATTTCAGGGGTGATGTGTTCTATCGGAAAATGCTCATCTATTTCCGTTTCTACATCGTAAGAAGGCGTAGTTGCACCAAGATAAATAGTGCCAGTGTAACATTTGGAAAGCCCCTGAAGCTCGTTCAATCTTTTCGTAAATTTCCCAGTACAAATAATTAGAAGTCCCGTTGCCATAGGGTCGAGCGTTCCCGAATGTCCTACTTTTATCTTTTTGACTTTTAATTTATGCTTGAGTTTATAACGTATTTTATTGACCACATCAAACGATGTCCAAGTCAAAGGTTTGTCTATTAGTAAGAGTGCGCCTTTTTGAAAATCATAACGCACTTTCTGCTCCACGTCCATTTTTTAGTAAATTTTGGTTACTATTCAGTACAGATATATTTTGCTACGCAAAATACATAAATTGGAACACAGATAACACAAATTGCTACACAATTCGCAGATAATCGCAGATTTCCTTTGTGTTCTCATTCCTTATTCAGCTTGCCGAATAGTTACAAATTTTGAATGTATAGATACATTCACTCATTAATATTTAAGCAATAACTTCATTTTGATTTTCATCAAAACCAAAAACATCACTTATTCCAATTAAAACATACCGTAAGCGATAGCTATAAGCCCCACGATAGCACAGTATATGGCAAAATAAATTAATTTTCCTTTTTTCACCAGGTTAATCATCCAAGTACAAGCGGCCCAACCTGCCAGAAATGCGCCCAAAAATCCTACGCCCAGCAGCATTAAATCGCCGTCGGCACTCGCCGTCCCAGCATTGATTTGCTCAAAATAGTCTTTTAAATCCAAAATCGCAATTCCAATAATTGGCAACAAGACCATCAAAAATGAAAATCTTGCAATTTTGCTTTTATCTACGCCCAAAAGCAAACCCGTTGCTATGGTACTTCCAGAACGAGAAATACCCGGCAAAACTGCCATTGCTTGCGCCAAACCAATAATAATAGCATCGCTAAAGCCTACTTTTTTGCCTTCGTTTGCTGCTGCTTTTTTGCTGGCAAAAGTCGTCAAAAAGAGTAATAATGCTGTAATGAGGAGCATTGCGCCTACAAATGCGATATTTCCGTTAAATAAAGATTCTACTTGGTCTTTGAAAAAAACACCAACAATAGCAACAGGAATCATCGAAACCAAAATCTTAGCCGCAAATTCCGTCTCTTCATTCCATTTAAACTGGAAAATACCTTTTAGAATCGTTCCTATATCATTTCTAAAAACGACAATCGTACTCAATACGGTTGCTAAATGTACGACTACCGTAAATAATAAATTCTCCTCTTCATCGAATTGTAAATTCAATATCTCCTTTCCCAGTTCGATGTGTCCGCTACTACTTACTGGCAAAAACTCTGTGAGTCCTTGTACGATTCCTAGTATGAGTGCTTTTAAAATATCCATATTATTAATAAATTATCTGGCGTGATTTGATGTCCATTAAAAAGTAGTTATTGGGTGATTTTTGCAATTTATTCCAATGCGGCTTTAGTCCATTGCTGTAAATCGCTACGAAACAATGGGCTAAAGCCTCATTTGAAAATATATCCATTGATTTTCGCAAAACTATTCTCACAGGGTTTATCTGAGTAATGGTCCCAAAAATCGATTTTTTTAAATTACCGTTTTACTATTGTAAGTAGTCGGACAAAATTATTTTGTAAATAACTGGCCCTCTCCAATGGGTTTTAACCCATTGTTTTTCAATCAATTAGTTCACAATGGGTTGAAACCCATTGGATATATAAATCTGTCCAGGTACTTAGTAAAAATAAGTACGGCTTTAGCCAAACACTGCAAAATGAATGGCTAAAGCCGTTTTTATTTCTTTTTCTGTTGCACACGCTAAACAAGCTGGACAGGAACTTGATTGTAAAGTCGTGGGGCAATAGGTATAAAAAAACAGTATAATTTTTAGGTTGTCTGACAAATTTTGTGATTTTATCCAAAGTCCCAATAGTTATACGACTTTAGCACCAGCTAAAATCGTATAGTTGTCGGGACAATTCATTGCTCTAAGTGACTAAAAAGCAATGGATTAAAAACCCATTGGGGTAGTCTGTACAATATTTTTCACAAAAATTTTCAAAGAACCAATTTTTATTAAAAATCTTAAATTTTCAAAACAGATTTTCAAAATTGCTATTTATGCTTCTTCCGATGTTTCCATTTCTACAGTGCTTACTTCCTTATTGTTAGATTTAAAAATAGCATAAATCTCAACGCCCAAACCTGCAAGAATCAAAATAGGAGCGAGTGTAATTCGAGTAAAACTGTAAATTCTGCTTGCATCCCAAGTGTTTTCGTCGGGCATTGCGCCGCCTCTCATCAAGAAAAGCCAATAATCATCAATACCAAACCTGCTATCATATAGGTATAATTCTCACGTCCGAAAAGCATATCTTCAGCAGAATACGTTTTGCGTTTGCGCTTTTCCTTTCTAGCAGTAGGCGATGTCGGGCGGTTGCGTTTAGACGCAGCTGAGGTTTTGCGAGTAGATTTTTCCTGCTCCGTTCTTACCGTTTTCGCTTGACTCTTTACCTGTTGGTCATTTTCATTCCTACGGACAGGTATCTTTCTTCTTTTCTTTTTGCTCATTGTAACAAGCTATTATGTTTGTAATGTAATTATTCCAATTCAGGCATTCCAATTCAACTAAGTTGATTAATCATTTTATTAATTTCTTAGTTTTAAA
>CALOED010000305.1:0-1343 GCA_942492005.1 uncultured Saprospiraceae bacterium | reverse complement strand
AAACGAAGTGGAGCGGAAATTTACCACTGTTTACTTTTTGACTCAAAAAAACATCAATTACACCAAATAATTGAAAGTAAAAAACAAGACTAAAATCCACCAAAGCACATCCAAATAGTGCCAATAAACGGTGAGTAGCCGCAATTTGAGTTGTTTTTCGGGGTCAGAAAAATAAATTAAAACGCTGACAGGCTCTTTCATTCTTTTGAATGCCGTATAAACAAAAAGGATAAAAAAGGGTAATCCTGCAAATATGTGGACGAAATGCAAAACCGCAAAAGCAACTATATATTGCCCGCCAATGCAGACTGCGGAAACATTCCAATACTATACATCCATTGCCAGCTTGCCGCTTGTGCTGCCATGAAAAGCAGCGTAAAACCAAGCGTCATGACCAAAAATTGTTTATATCTTTCGGTTTGGTCGTTGAGGTATGCTTTTTTTGCCAGATTGAGCGTATAGCTACTCAATAGGAGAATGAAGGCGTTGGCTATAAAAACATAGGGTAGCCGAACGGGAGTAATTCCTTTTTCGATGCGCTGATACACATAAGCCGCCATCACGCCTACAAAAATCATGGAAACGCTAATGAGCAGAAAAAACAACATGATTTTGTAAGGATGCAAGACAAAATTTTTATAATCGCTTTCGTAGTTATGATATGGATTTCTGGATGCCATCGGTTTGTTTTGTTTATAAAATTATACCTCAAACAAGAATGAAATGCGTTTGTTGAAAATAAAACAAAATATCTGACTTTTAGGGAGTGTTCAAAAAATACTTGCCATCTGTATTATTTTCTTGTATTATTGCCAATAAAAGAGGACACCAAATCTGAAAATACTGCCAGCGTTTTTTTAATATTGGACTTTTAGAGCGCATTTTTTTTATTCCATTAAATAATCAGATTTTGATGTATCGCTACTTGATTTTTTCCGTATTATTATTTCCTGAAATAACTTTTGTTAAGTATAGTTATTAAAGTTTGAATGGCTTTAAAAGGGAATTTTTTGACAAAGAAAAAGGTTAAGGGAATATTAATCTGGCGGCTACTAACTCTGATAATGACAGCGCATAAGCAACAAAAGAAGAAAATACTAGGCAGGTGACTTTCACCTTCGTGACCTACTTTTGAGATGAATAATATTAAAATATCTATAACATTGAACTAAATCTTTCGTTAAAAAACAAATCAATATAATATACGCAAGGCTGACATGTCACCACCACGTGGGGGCGCCACCGCTGACCCGATCCGAACCATACTTGGCAGCGTGGGTGGGCTCGGTGACGTAATCACCCACACCATGTTTGAAGTTGATCGGTTAACCGGTGTAGAAATG
>CALOED010000304.1:0-6030 GCA_942492005.1 uncultured Saprospiraceae bacterium | reverse complement strand
TACCTTCCCATTTCCCTATTTTGCGTCAGCAAAAATTTATTCGTGTGGAATAATTAACCATGAAGCAATGAAACTCTAATTCTTCAAAACCTTTACATTGAATACTTCATCTCCTTGCGAGATAGTCACGACCAAAAGACCTGCTGCTGCTCGACTGACATCAATTTTTTTATCGTAATCACCGCCAAAGTCATTCAATTCTTCTTTAAAAATTTCCTTGCCCGTTACGTCTCTTACCGTTACCGTAGTTGGCGAATTATTCCCTTTGAATTGAACTGTAATTTGATTATCCGTAGGATTCGGAAATACTTTCACCTTACCCATGCTGCCTGCATTTTCGCTTTTTCTGATGATGATTTTTTCGCCTTCGTCTTCATTTTCGTCCTCATCCTCGTCCTCGTCAGACTTGATGATGATGATTTTTTTCGTTACGTTTTTTCTCAAATAAATTATGGTCATCACCGTCTTTATGCTTGAAGAAAAGTACGGTTTCGCCTTTACTTTTAGTTAAAGCAACGGTTGCATTCGCCTTTTTGCCATCACGAGTATATACGACTTCTACTTTATCATCAGCCTTTTTGCCATCAAGGGCTTCGCCAATGTTTTTTACTTTGTTGGTCGTTTTGCCATCAATCGAAAGTATTACATCGCCCTTTTGCAAACCCGCTTTTTCAGCGCCACTTCCTTCCGTCAATCCTTTGATTTTTACGCCATCTCCATCATGGCTATCATCTGTGTAAATGCCCAAGATTACTCGGCTTTCACTCTTAAACTGCAAGTTTTCGCCCATTCCTTCAAAGTCAAAATCATTGCCTTCAAAGAAAAATTCATTGTCTCCACCTATTTTCTCAATAAAGTGCGCTCCCCCTTTTCCTTCTTTCAAGGTAGCAGTAGTTTTCGCTGTATTTTCGCCACGGATGTAGCTAATTTCAGCCTTATCGCCTACTTTCATGTCTTCCAATACTTTCACTAAATCGCCAAATTTCTTGACGCTTGTACCATTGATAGCCGTCAAAATATCTCCTTTTTGCAAACCTGCCTCTTCGGCTGCGCTACCTTCTACTACGCCATCAATTGCCACGCCTAAGTCGCTTTTAGCCTCTCCCATTTTAACACCCAAAAACGGTTTTGGCTTGCCGTCTGTCACCCAAAAGTTATTGCCGCTTCCGCCATTCTGAACCGTCAAGCCAGCTTCTTCCATACTTTTGCGAACATCGTCAGGCATTTCTCCTGTCCATTCAAAGGTTTGCTTCTCGCCATTTTTCATTGTTACATTGATAGTTTTCGTATCACCATCTACCTGTACATCAATCGTTTTAATGTCGTCTTTCACTTTGTCAGAAGGCTTCACCATCACCCTATCATGCGATTTTCCAGTATTCACCCTCATTCTCATGCCTTGATGTTGGTGCATTTTTTTATCGCTCACCTCAAAACCCATTTCTTCCAATGCCTTACGAGTTTCGTCAGGGATTTTTCCTTCCCATTCAAATTTTTTCTTCGTGCCATCCTTCATTTCAATCTCAACCGTATGCGAATCATCATTCACATTGATGTTCAAGTTTTTAACCTTATCCTTGATTTTATCCGTTGCTTTGATTGAAATGCCGCCGTGTCCTGGCCCAAAACGCTTAACTCTTACCGAAGGGTTCACTTCTATTACTTCAAATTCGCCATCTAGCTCATTCATATCCATATTGAGGTCAATATCAAGGTCTTTCAACTTGAGCTTTATCTCATCAGAAAGGTCGTCGAGGTCATCTATTTCAATCACTTCGATTTTTTTGTCCTTATTATCACTCTCAATATTAATTCTGACATCTACATCTTTAAGTTTGTCGTCAAGTTTATCGAGTTTTCTCTCTTTAAGGTATGCTTTCGCTTCGTCTCCCGTTTTTTCGATACGTTCAACCCTCACTTCGCCATTTTTGTCTTTTATTTTTTTTACAATGACAATTTTTGTTTTACTTTTCTTATCGCTTTTGTCATCTTGCGCAACGGCATTGACGCTCCAAAATGCTACCATAACGGTGAGTAGCAGGAGCAATTTGATATTTAATTTTCTTTTCATGATAGAACTTTTTTTATGATTTAATAAATGTTCAAAATAATAAAAGGCGGAAAAGCCAAAGCATTATTTGAACGATTTGATACAAATATATAAATTATCTACGAAACTTTTCGTAGCAAATATATAAAAATCAGCGTTACCAAACCGTTATGACATCAAAATAAAAGTTAAATCTCTGTTAAACTCCAATAAAGGGCAATCATAATCCATAATTTTGTATGGAGAAAAGATATAAAAATCGTTATTCAGAGACTAAAAGTAGGGCGCATCCACTGAAAAAAGTGGGTAGATTTCGGATTTATTAAGTTGATATTATATGTTTCAATGAAAATTAGATGGGTTTTGATAATAAATGAGAAAAATTTCATATATTTCATTAAATTTTTCATCATTTACATTTACAAAAAAGCTATTTTTTTATTACAAACGAATGGAACGATATTAAAACCGCCAACAATTTAGTACACGATAACACAGGTTTTTAGCTATTTTATTTTTATAAAAGATATATTATTGTATGAATAAGAATGCCATTTGGGGAATTATTGGTTTGATGAGCGTTGCGCTTTTGGGCATCGTCATCATGCAAGCCTACTGGATAAATCAGTCCCTAAAAGCAAGTAATGAACAGTTTGATAAAAACGTATTTAGTGCGCTCAATCAAGTAGCTGCCAAGTTGGAGTATGCCGAAGTATATGCCACTACATCTAACTTTTTTGACGCTCGTGTGCCAGCGATTTCTAACGGAATGGAAAAAGAGATTTTTGCACAAGTAGGCGATGAAGTCGGCACGGGTTATGTTTTTTATTCGGATGCTGATATTCCTTCGGATAGTTTTTTGGTGATAGAACCGACCGATTATTACGAAGAGCATGATAAAGAAAATTGCAATTGCTCCAATTGTAAAATGGCTCGAATAGAATCCCACATGGATGCTTATTTTGAGCATTTCCGAACAGCATTTGCCAAACAATCTACTTGCACCAAACCTATTCGGCAACGAATAGATTTTGAACATTTTGATGATTTGCTCCGTACTTCGTTGGACAATCAAGGCATCAAGATTGGTTATGATTATGGCGTTTATTCCGAAAGACGTAAAGCATTTGTAGTGACTAGCCTTCAAAACCCACAGGCGCAAAATAACACCAGAATAGCTCAAGCCAGCATGATGAACTTGCTGGAAGCTCCGTATAAAGTGCGATTGTTCCCTACTGATATTTTGCTACCAGGCTATTTGATGGTACATTTTCCGGGCAAAGAAGGCTATATGTGGCGAGAAGTATTGCCGATGCTGATAGGTTCTATCGTTTTTTCGGGCATTATTTTATTCTGTTTTGCTTATACGATACAGGTTATTTTCAATCAGAAGAAAATTTCTGATATTAAAAATGACTTTATCAATAATATGACGCACGAATTTAAAACGCCAATTGCTACTATTTCTTTGGCTTCTGATTCTATTGCAAATCCAATGATATCTGGCAACCCTAGTAAGGTCCAACGCTTTGCAAACATCATTAAGCAAGAGAATAAACGAATGCTGGGGCAGGTAGAGAAGGTGTTGCAAATGGCACAATTGGATAAGAATAAATTTAAATTAAATATCCAACAGTTGGACGTTCACGAGATTATTGAGAACGCTATTTCTACGATTAGTTTGCAAGTCGAGAAGCGAGGCGGTCAGATTAGCCATCATTTTGAGGCAACTAACGCCATCATTGAAGCGGACGAAACCCACTTGACCAATGCTATTTACAACTTATTGGATAATGCGAATAAATATTCTCCCGATGCGCCCGATATTACGGTCATTACTAAAAATACAAAATATGGCGTGAGTATTTCGGTTCAGGATAAAGGACTTGGAATGACTAGGGATGCGAAAGAACATATTTTTGATAAATTCTACCGAGTTTCTACTGGCAACGTTCACGATGTGAAAGGCTTTGGTCTCGGATTGAGTTACGTCAAAGCTATTATGACAGCGCACAAAGGAGATATTAATGTAAAAAGTGAACTAGGTAAAGGTTCTAATTTTACTTTACACTTTAAGCATGAAGCTGAAGCTGTTTAATTCAATTTTTGGTAGATAAGCACGCATGAATGCTTAAATACTTTGAACCACCAAAATAAAAAAAATTAACTACATGAACGAGATGACTAAAATACTATTGGTTGAAGATGACCAAAATTTCGGGGACGTACTGCGCTCTTACCTCGAAATGCACGACTACGATGTGACGCTGGCTACTGATGGTGCTATGGGATACGATAAATTTCATAAAAGCGAATTTGACTTGTGTTTACTGGATGTGATGATGCCCAAAAAAGATGGGTTTTCGTTGGCGAAAGAAATTCGGGAAGAAGACCAAGAAGTGCCGATTATCTTCCTCACGGCTAAGGCGATGAAAGAAGATGTGTTGCAAGGATTTCGTGCAGGAGCAGATGATTATATCAAAAAACCGTTTGATTCTTCGGAATTATTGTATCGCATACAGGCAGTTTTGAAACGCAGCCAATCCAAAACACAACCTAAAGAAGACCCGAAGGAATTTCATATTGGCAAGTTTCATTTCAATTATCCATTGCGTATTCTTTCTCATGGAGATAAAAAGGACAAACTATCGCCAAAAGAAGCCCAGCTTCTGAAAATGTTCTGTATGTATATGAACGACATTTTGCCTCGTTCCGAAGCCTTGAAAAAAATATGGGGCGAAGATAATTACTTCACCGCTCGTAGCATGGATGTATTCGTTACGAAGCTCCGCAGGTATTTGAAAGACGATGAAAACATTAAAATTGTCAATATTCACGGCAATGGTTTTCAGTTAGTTGTCAATCAGACGGAAGGCGTGTAAAGGAGAATTGATGAAGTCATTGAGGTTTCTAATTTAAAAAAGGATTATAAGTTTTGACGCTTATAATCCTTTTTTTATAAAAACCACCTCGTGCTGCTGATTACAAAAAAACAGCCTATTTTCCAATAGTTTTAATTAACGTTCCCTTACTCACTTCATCCGTCAATTGCATACCATTCAAAATTGCCAACTCTTCGTGTCGGTCAGTGGGCTGATTAAAGCTCGACAAAACGGTTTGCAAAGTAGCCGTTTGACGTACCGTTTCGATGCGAATGCGCTCTGGCTGACGATTAATTTTACTTTGGTCAGTCAATTTATCGAAGCCATTCAATACTCTTCTAAATGTGGGTTCGCTTGCTGAAAAATCCGTCAATGCCGACATACAAGTGATATTATAAATCAATCCATTGTACTGAATCATATAAGTCAATAACCTAATCGTTGGGTTTTGCTCGCCGCCTTGCTGCTGAGTAGTGTCAGGCAATTGGTCAGCTACGAACTCAATCGCTGTCATTCCATTCACATTAATATTTCTAGAACTACGCTCCGTCAATTTATAATTGGTAATAAAAGTATTTTTAGCTTCTTGCAAAGAATTTCCAGAACCAGCCGAAAGCTGAATCAGAGATTTGCCATCGGCAGGAGCCATTTGGAACATAGCTGGCGAGTTTTGGTATTTCCAATCTTGCGGCACAGGGAATTGAAATTTCAATTCTGGGTGATAAAAATTCCAATCTTCGACGTAGCCCTGGCGAGGGTCTTCGCCATATACCATACCATTAATCATCTGCAAATAACTATTCCTATTGGTTTCAAGGTTTACTTTCCCCGTTTTTTTCTGAATTGCATCCGACATCTCATGCACCTTTCCGTAACGGTCTTGAGGGTCGGGGTGCGTCGATAAAAAGTCTGGCACACTCTGACCACTAGCAGAACTAATACGATTAATCGTTTGGAAAAAATTTGCCATATTGTGCGAATCATAACCAATAGCCGTAGAATAATCCACGCCTAGCTTATCTGATTGACTTTCGTTATCACGGCTAAATTTCAAAAACAACAAGCCCATTCCTTGCATCGCCAACTCGCCATACTGAC
>CALOED010000303.1:0-77513 GCA_942492005.1 uncultured Saprospiraceae bacterium | reverse complement strand
ACCATGCTCTTGAAATATTTCTTCCAGGAACCTAAGTTTTCCCTCATTTTTCGATAAGGATACTTATGTGACAAAACAAACTTTGAAAGCGTTGTATCAAAATGACAATCAAGCTCGATACCTTTTGCACCTAGTTCAAAGGCTTTTCGAAATGCAGTAGGTGAGTTCTTTATAAACTTATCATGTCGGCCGGCATGGGCCCAGATTTGCGCTTTTTCATCAAACTTTTAACTTGGAAAACCGTGGTTTCAAATCGATATTTTTCATATTGCAGATTTAAAAACTCCACAATAATGGTTAATACTACCAATCCAATTAGAATTAAAAATACGAGTTTTAACCATTTCCAAATTGATATCGTCTTTATTTTCATTTCACTACAGTGCAAACTATAATTACATTTTTGATATTAGATTTGATTTCAAAAACATTAAGGTTTTCTAATGGATTCCCTTTGATGATCAACAAATCAGCCAATTTCCCTATTTCAATTGTTCCTATTTGATCCTGCATATCCAAACACTCGGCTGCTAACCTCGTTGCTGCCAGCAAAACTTCTTTATTGGAAAGACCCGCTTTTTGAAGTAAAAGCAACTCTTTCCCAACCTCACCATGAGGCCCTACCGCTGCATCTGTCCCTAAAACGACTTTCACACCTGACTTGATAGCCTTGGAGATATTTTCAAAATGAATATCGATAATTTTTTTTGCCTTATTTAATGCATATTCGGGGATATTTCCTTTTTCTTCTCCCGCTTTAATAACGCTAAAAGGGGCTATTAAAGTGGGAACTAAAAAAGCATCTTTTGCCAACATCAAATCTATCCCTTCGTTATCGATATAGATTCCATGCTCAATGGAATTTACCCCGGCATTGAGTGCATTGAGGATACCTTTGGTCGATTGTGCATGGGATGCCACTTTTTTATTCACCCGACGTGCCTCTGCCACTATGGTTCTAAGCTCATCCATTGCAAATTGACCGACATCCGGAGACGAATTGGCAGATAAGACTCCACCACTTACATTGCCTCTCACGACCTCAAATCCCCTTTGCGAAATATTATTAGCTTTTTAGGGCTGGCAAATCAAAAACTCAAAAAAAAGGAATATCAAGCTATTCCAGAACAACTCTCCTTTGTAGTAAATGCTACTGACCAACTGAATTTATTGGTAGATGATATTTTAGCGTTTTCTAAAATTGACCAGGCAGATAATGTCAATTCTACTGTCAATTTACATGATTTGATGGAAGATATTGCCCAATCGCTTCTTCACTTTTTAGAAAAAAATAATGCCGAAATAAAATTTAACAATCTCCCAACCATCAAAGCCAATTATCAAAACCTCAAAATGGTATTTTTTAATTTGGTTAAAAATGGCATTCAGTACAATGATTCGCCTCAACCTACCATTGAAATTACATATCGCCGAACTGCTGAACACCATCTTTTTCAAATTAAAGACAATGGCATCGGCATCAGCGAAGAGTACCAAACTAAAGTTTTTGAATATTTTAAACGCCTCCATACTTTTGAAACCCATCGTGGGACGGGCTTAGGTTTGGGCATTTGTAGAAAAATAGTACAAAAGATGGGCGGAGATTTGTCTCTAACCTCAGAAGTAGGCAAAGGTTCTGTCTTTAAAGTTCAATTGCCAAAGGCAGCGGTAAATCATTCTGTTTAGTAAGACAATTCCGCCCATTCTTAAAATCCACTAAAACCGATACCCCAAATTGATATTCATAAAAGAAGGCGCATACATAATCATAGCATTTGAGACCGCTGAAAACCATCCGTCTGTATAAAAATCGCCACTTAATGGACTTCCAACCCCTATTCCTAATTCTGCCTCAATAACTAATCGCTTATATTCATAACTATATCCTAGCATTCCACCTAGTCCTACATAAGACCCTTTTTCTATGTTGGCAACTATTAAATTTTCGTTCCTCGTCTCTTCGTCGGTACGTTTTAATTGGCTCAAATCTATAAAACCGCCAAAGAAAACCCTGTTGCTTGAAGTAAAATATTTCCTAGTTTGCCCCTGAAAATAGGTCTTCCTTAACGTTTCTCTTGAGAGCAAGTCTCCGTAGATGCCCAGCGACCCTCCCGAATATTGATTGATTCCTCCACTGAACACAAAAGTCAGTTGGTCTTTATAAAAATATTCATAATTCAATCGGAAAGTATAATTATTATTAAAATGTTCCTGAGCATTTCGACGGTGCATCGCTAAATCCAATAAATCAATGGAAAGTTTGTTTTTGGTTTGTCCAAATCCAGAAAGCGTCATGCAAAATATCGAAATGACGATTAGAATTGTCCTTTTCATCTTGATTGTTTTTGGTCGTCTCATCCAATAGTTGGATAAAACTGATTGAAATAAAAATTAAATCCAGATAAAGGTAAAGGTATTTTCTCATCGTGATTCAGTAAATATTTCCAATTTACTTTTCGAAATACTTACTATTTAATTTTTTTTAAAACATAGTGTGTTTCTCGCAAAGAAACTTGCGTAAGTTCAGTCAAAAACGAATCAACACATCATCCATAATTTTAGCATCGCTTTCTGTGCCTCCGCCAAAAGAGAATGCTTCCGCTTTAGGCTTCAAAGGGCGCAAGTCGCCTTCTCCTCCCCCATCCCATGTTGTGATGTAAATATTCATGCCTTTTAGCGATTCGGGCTTGCCAACGGTATTGGCAGGAAAAGAAAATGAAATGGTATTCTTCCCATAATCCACGCTGACTTGAGGCGTTCGCCCCGTGATTTGGCCATATTGAGTCGCCGTTGCGCCTTCGGATGAAAACATCGAAACCATCCAGCCTGCCGCTACTGCGCAATAGTCCCAATCCAAACTATTCGGCATTTTTGCATTGATACTCGAAAGGTTTTTCAAGCCTTTTCGATGGGGCAAATCTATCCAGAAATGAAAATTAACGTGGTCGAAGCCATAAACGGGTTTCCAAATCGTGGAAATAGGGTTCGCCATTTTCAATTCTAATGTAAAATTATTGCCTGCGCTTTTGATTTTTACTCGCTCAATATCTGCCTGCCCTTTGAAGCTCGGATGAGACGGATACGTATAATTTCCGTTTAGCCCTTTATCGTCGCCTTTTGGGTCGGTGACTTTTGCAATTTCCAACTCTAGTACGCTCAAATAAAATTCGTATTGGCTAGAAATCTCAACTATTTCACCATTTTCATACACCAATATTTGAGCAAAATGGTTACCATTTTGTAGGTTTACAGTGCTTAAAGCGACTTTTGCCAAATTTCCTGCATCCATCTCGCCTTTAACTTTCATAGCAAAATTGCCATCAATAAAACCCAAAACGCTATCGGGCTGCGCTGTTTTGATGTATTTTGAAAATTCAACTATGGGTTGATGAATTACATCTACCTCGCCTTCTTTTTCTATCTCGTCTTGCGCTGCGATTGTTGGCGGTGTTTTGGTTTCTTCCACTTTGAACACCAAGCCCTGACGGGCATCAAGTTGTAAATAATCCAATCCGGAGTCGTTCGTTTTTGCCAGCCAGCCTTTTTTTAGGGTCAATATTTCATCCAAAGATTGAATAGTTCCTTTGGTTTTCAAATGAATATTAGTTGCTAAAATGGGTTCATCGAGCGTGTTGAGTGCCACATAAAGGTTTTCTTCATCCGTTTGCAATCTGAATAAAAACAAGCCGCCGCAAGTCCTCGAATCTGCCAATACTTCCAGTTTTCCACGTCGGGTAGCAGGTTCGCTTTTTCTAAAATCACATAATTTTTGTACAAACTTGAAAGTTTCCGTTTCGCTATTCAATTTATCAAACATATTTTCCCGAGTCTCTTTCATGCCTTGCTCTGTGCCTTGATAAATCACTGGCACGCCCGGAATAGACATTATCATCAACATGGCTTGCTGATAAGCAGCTTCCGAACCTTTGGAACGAAAACGAGCCATATCGTGATTGTCAATAAAATTGACGAGTGCTGTGTTTTTGGGAAATAATTTTTGTAATAATTCGAGGCGATAGGTCAGGTTATCGGTGGAGTGACTGCCTGTTAGCACTCGGTCGAGTTCTTGCTGTAATGGAAAATTCAGCACCGCATCCATTTCAGGTTTTTCTTTTGTGCCGAGGTATTTTGCCGCTTGTTTTTCGCCTTTATCCGAAAAGGGTTGCGTCTGCACCCATGTTTCGCCAAACGTATAAAAACCATCTTTGCCCAACTGCTTCGCAAAAGGATAAATTCCTAAATTAGCCGTATCGGTGTTGTGCAAAAAGTGATAAAAAAAATCGTTTTCTACATAAAGCGGCGTATCAAAACGAAAAGCATCCACATCCGCTTGTTCTATCCAATATCGAAAAGATTCGCCCAATGCTTTTCGCACCAAAGGATTTTCTGTGTTCAAATCATCCAAATCAGCTAACTCATAACGCAAGCGTTGCAAGCTATCCGAAAAGTTATTAATCGGCGGCGTAAAATGATAAATATTGGCTTTTCGATGCGCTGGATTATTCGGATTATTCAAATCAAAAGGCGGCTGAGTAGGCGCACCATAGTTTTTATAAAATGCGCCAATACTATCGGGATTGTAACCGCCTTCGTATCGAAAAAAATTGCCCGTATGGTTCACTACGATGTCTTGCACCAAATACATTCCTCGCTGGTGCAAGGCTTTGGAAAGCGATTGATATTCGGCTAGCGTCCCAAAATGCGGGTCCATTTTTTTAAAATCTGCCGCCCAATAGCCGTGATAGCCTGTAAAGTTTTTATCTGGATTCCACCACTGATTTAGCACCGTCGGAGTCATCCAAACGCCCGTCACGCCTAGCTTTTCCAAATAGCCCAACTGCTGTTGAATGCCGCTAATATCGCCGCCTTGAAATTTTATGGGGTCATTTGGGTCATATTCGTTTGCGCCTTGGTCATTATTATCAGAGTTGCCGTCGTAGAAGCGGTCAGTCATCATAAAATAGATGATTTGGTCTTGCCAGTCGGGCGAAGGTGTGTGTTTGATTGTTGTGTTTTGGCAAGCTGAAATGCTTAGAATGATAAAAATGATGAGGAGTTGGATTCGTTTCATTTGGTTTGGTTTTTACACAAAAAAAGTAGAAAAAGATAATGTCCCCATCTAACGGGTTATCTTTTTCTACTCTTATGAATAGGATTTTTTAAACGTTTTACTTCAAGTTGTTTTTTCAAGTAATACGAATTTTTATCGCACACCTGCCAATATTCTTTTGATGCTATATTTTCCGCTACCATTGGCTACTATCATCAGCAAACCGCCAATAATCGCAATGTTTCGGATAAACATTTGCTGCTGCAGTTCGTCCGAAAAATCGAAGTAATAAGTCAGTGTACTCGGTATCAGAAAGATTAAAAGTAGCAATGCGCCAAGTTTTGCACGGTACCCTACCAATACTGATAGTCCGCCCAAAATCATCAAAACGATTCCCATGGCAAAAAGGAAATTAATCCGATTGACATTGTATTCAATCATTTCATTTTTGACAGAAACGACCTCTAAAATATTCACCACCGCTTGATATAAAAATATACTGGATATAAATATCCGTCCGATTAAGTCTATTATATCTTTCATTGTCTGGTTTTTTATAAAAGTGATTATTTGTAAAAATTGAGTGTTCTAATAATAATTCAAATTTTCAATGATTGCTAAGTAACTTATTTTTTGGACGTACTAAATGTACGGATTTTCAATGAAAACAGAAAATATTCTTATTTGGGTTCAAAGAGTTCTTTGATATGTTTGGCTTCACTCACTTCTATTCTTCCGCTTAATAGCAATCTCAATTCTCTTCGTCTTAGGGCATTATTGTACCTTTTTTGTTCTTCTCCCGAAAGAGCAAGGACGGGCGGCGCAGGTATGGGTTTTTTCTTTTTTTCGTCCAATGCTACGAAAGTTAAGTAAGCATCGTTGCATTTTCGGGCGTTTTTGCCGAGCGCATCCGAAGCCAATACTTCTACATAAATCTCAACGGAAGTCCGAAAAGCTCTGGTTACACAGGCTTGCAGCGTAATGACATCGCCTACATGAATAGGATGCTCAAAAGAAACATTATCCACCGAAACCGTTACTACATAGGACTCGCAATGTCTGCCCGCGCAAATTCCTGCCGCTATATCCATCCATCTCATCAGATTGCCGCCCATCAAATTCCCCAAAGGGTTCGTATCGTTAGGCATTATCATTTCTGTCATTATGGTGAATGACTCGCTTACTCTTTTTGCTTCCATCTATTTCTTCTGATTTTTTAATAAGCCGCAAAGCTAAAAAAAAACTGTTCAACTATTAAAATACGATTACTTCGTCTAAACAAAGATTTGATTTGTATTTATAATTTTAGTTCAGAGTACAAATTTGTACCTTTGCAGCCGATTTAATAATGAATGTTAAATAACCCATTGGCAATCAATCAGAAGCCGTTTTTTTTGGGAAAACATTCTAATTATTATAAAAAACATTTTTAGTACAAAGAAGTTTGAGAATTGGGTGATGAAGTGTTTTTTTATTCATTCATTTTCTTATCTGCCTCCAAAAGGCAGGTTTACTTATTAGAATTATGGATAGGAATCAGATAATAGGATTTGGGCTTATTTTTTTGCTGTTGATAGGATGGAGTTATTTTACTAGCCCGTCAGAGGCAGAGTTGAAAGAGATGCAAGCCCGTCAGGACTCTATCGAAGCGTTGAAAAATGTAGATACGACGAGTAAAATCATTGAACAGCAAGCACCTGTAGTGCCTATTGCTCAAGATACAACAATAGCCGACTCGACTAAGAATAAGTTGTTATCAAAGGATTTTGGCGCATTTACGCCATCAGCTACGGGCGAAGCAAAAGATATTACGCTAGAGAATGAAGTAATGAAAATTACTTTTTCTACTAAAGGCGCAAGAATCAAGGAAGTATGGCTGAAGAATTATAAAAAATTCGTGAAGCAAGAAGATAATACTTTCGTGAAAGTAGAGTTGAAATTGCTGGAAGACAAGGCAGATAAGTTTGAATACATCATTCCGATAGCCAATACGACTAAAGGAACGGTAAAAACCAGTGATTTGTACTTTGAGCCACAGCTAAAAGGCAATACGGTTACATTTACTGCCAGTGCTGGTAATAATCGCTATTTGGAGCAAAAATACACCATCAAAGAAAAAGATAACTATCTTTTGGATTACGATGTTTCTTTTGTGGGTTTGGATAAAGTGATTCCTGATTATGAAAAAACCTTTCAGCTCAACTGGGAAAATAACTTAGATAAGCTCGAAAAAAATGCGCAATATGAGCGCAGTCAATATTCTGGTATTCACTACCGCTACCCTGAAAAAGGACAATCGTGTATTGGCGATAAAAAGAAAGATTTAGAAAAAGAAGTTCATTGGGTCTCTAGTGCGCAGCAGTTTTTCAATACGACCATTATTGCAAACAATAACTTTGCAAGTGCCGTAGTGGAAGCGGATGCCCTCGAAGAAGAGGATGAAAACCTTAAAAGAAATACGGCTGAATTTCAAATTCCTTATCAGCATGGTGCGAATGAGACTTTCCCAATGCAAATGTATATCGGGCCTAATGATTTTAATCGTTTGCGTGCGATGGACAACAAGATGGAAGACATCATTGAGTTCGGTTGGGGAATTTTCGGAACGATTAACCGCTGGTTGATTCGCCCGTTGTTCAACTTCCTTGCAGGATATATCGGCAGCATGGGTATTGTGATTTTGATTTTGACACTCATTATCAAATTTGCTTTGTATCCTTTGACTTATAGAATGCTCTATTCGCAAGCAAAAATGGGCGCACTCAAGCCGCAACTTGAAAAAATAAAAGAAAAAACAGGCGACGACCAACAAGCATATTCTGCGGAGCAAATGAGTCTTTATCGAGAGACGGGCGTGAATCCGCTCGGAGGTTGTTTCCCTATGTTGTTTCAGATGCCGATTTGGTTTGCCTTGTATCGCTTCTTCCCTGCCTCTATTGATTTCCGTCAGGAGGGTTTCCTTTGGGCAGATGACCTTTCTTCTTACGATTCTATTTGGACGTTTGGCGATGTGCCGCTTCTGAGCATGATTCAGTTTGACCACATCAGTTTGTTTACCATTCTTTGGGCTGTCACTACTTTGGTATATACTTATTACAATACCAAACACATGACTATGCCTAATCCTGCTATGAAATACGTTCAATATTTCATGCCGATTATGTTTATTTTCTTCTTTAATAGCTTTGCATCGGGTTTGACTTGTTATTTGCTATTTAGTAACTTGTTCAACATCACTCAAACTATCGTGACCAAAAACTGGCTCATTGATAAAAAGAAAATAGAAGAACTCTTGGAGTCCAATCGAAAGAAACCCAAAAAGACAACGGGTTTTCAAGCTCGACTGCAAGAAGCCATGAAGCAGCAGCAAGAAGTCCAAAAGCAACGTTCGAATGAAAAATCGAAAACGACAATTGAAGAACGTAAATCTCGACGTAGTAATAAAGACGGTAAAAAGAAGAAGTAAGTAGTTAGACAAAATTATTTCCAACAGCAATTACTTAATAATTCTTGAGCCAACAGGCAGGCAGTTACTGACGGGACGCATATTCCTAAAAAAAGGGTTTCTATTCAAATTGAATAGAAACCCTTTTTTTTAGAACCAGCTAGGTATATTTAACATATTTGGAAAGCGTATTAGAGCGAGCTAAACCGAACGTTTGCGCTACTTTATCGCATCGCTTTATATACCGCACGATGCACCATTTCACGCACTTTCATTTTCATTAGTTTGTCATTTTTCTTATCAGGATGCACTCTATTCGACAAAAATACATAAACCAATTCGTTGTCGGGGTCTATCCAAAAACACGTCCCTGTGTAGCCGCTATGCCCAAAAGCATCTTTGCTCGCTCCATGATAACAGCCATTGTCATTGCTTTTCGGATTGCGGTCGAAGCCCAAACCACGGTAATTTCCGTGTCCGCTATTCGTAAAATAATCAATCGTTTCTTTTTTCAAAAAGCGTTGTCCGCCATACTCGCCGCCATTGAGCAGCATTTGACCAATAACTGCCAAATCTTCCGCTCGCCCAAATAAACCCGCATGACCCGCAACACCGCCCATAAATGCCGCAGCTTCGTCATGTACTTCGCCTTGAAGGAGCGCATTTCTCCATTTTTTATCTTGCTCAGTTGGTACGATGTTCATTTTTTGAAAATGATGAAGCGGCTGAAAAGTAAGCGTAGGCAGGCTCATCCGTTGGTAAAAATGAGTGGAAACGTATTTATCCAAAGGCGTTTCGGATAGCTTTTCTATTAATTTTTGTAAAATAAAAAAATTCAAATCACTGTATTTAAACTTGCCTCTGCTACTCACTTTTGAGCGTTGGACATCGTGCCAAACTTCGCCTTGAAAAGCTGGGTTGAGGTATAAATTATCAGTGATTTGCACCTTGTAAGCTCCTTTTTTTTGTTCCGAAAAGTAATTCCAATACTTACTTTCCTTGCTTTTATCTTTCAACCGAACATAGTCCAATATCGGAAAACTAGCTGGCAACCCTGACCGATGTGTCAGCAAATATCGCAATCGAATATTCTTAATCGTTAGGCGTTCACCTCTATTTGTTTTTTCTCCAAAATAATCACTCAACCGATTATTTATATCTGTGATTTTGCCTTCGTCATATAGTTTCATCATGGCTAAAGTAGTTGCCGCTACTTTGGTAATCGAAGCCAAATCATAAATATTGGAATTGCGAACAGGCGTTTGATTGTCGTAAGTATGATAACCATACGAGCGGCTAAAAATGAGTTTTCCACGCTTCGCCACTGCAATTTGACAACCTGGCATTGCTTCTTTTCGGATAGCACGAGCCACTATTTTATCAATCTCTTTTTCCAGTTTTACCACATCTATACCTACTTCTTGAGGCAATCCGTGCGCCATTCGAGTGATAACGGTTGCCGTATCGCCTTGCCCATAATCAAAATCGGGAGAAATATAAATAGGTAACTGCCCCTTTGCTTGCACTGCTCCAAAAAGCAATTGAGCGGTAAGGTCTTCGGTTATTTCGTTTTTTTCATACACTTGCACGGTCGTGTAAGTCGCATCCAGCCTTTTGAGGTTGGAGACATTTCCAAAATTGACGATAATTGTAGGCGTTGTTTCGTGGAGTTTTTTAAGATTTTTATAAAAACGAGGATGTACAATTGGGTCTGTCAGCGTGATAATCAACAATTTATGCGCCTCTAGTTGCTTCATTTCCTCTTTTTCCAGTCGGTTGATTTGAATGCTCTCACTCCACGCATAACTATTCATCCGAATATCAAAAATCGGGCGCTTTTCTCTCCCAATATGGACAATTTTATAATCGCTCATTTGTTTATTTGAAATAGGAATGAGTTGTTTTGGATTAGTGGGCAAGGTAAGCGACTCTTCAAAAAAAGCACGTTTGACCGTCGTATCAATGCTATTATCTACGCCCAAAAAACTGGTGTTGGTATCGCAAAGCTCAATGGGTTCTATCATCATTTGAGCATAAGCCTTAGATAGGTTTTCGTTTCGAATAGCCGCTAAAGACAGCAAACGAGGCGTTTTTAGGATGGACAACGGTAAATCACAAATCGACTGAACCATGTCATTCGACATAGTATCTTGCCCTTTCGCTTTTATTTCTTTGAGCAAATTATCCGTCCAAGCAGGCGTAAGATTAAATTTTCCTGCCAAAACGGCCTCGTCCGTTGGCTCTGGCTCAAGCCAAGATTGGCAGCTTGATAATATCATCAGTAAAAAAAAAAGCGGATATCTGTTTTTCATTCTTTCATTAGTCGGTGCGAGCAAGTGTGGTTTCTTTTATCATAGAATTGTAAAGATATTAAAATTAATTATAATATTTTTAATTTTCTATCTAATAGAATTTATTCACAAAACTAAATCCTATTACATAACTAACTGATAATGAAGATAGACAAAGCGGCTTCGCCGCTTTGCGAATAATGGCTAATAAAAAGGCTCAAAATACGTGCCTATCTTTAAGCTGATAAACAGACTCTAAAAAGTCTTTTCGGGATTATTCTTGTATTTTTCAACTATTCGACTTCTTAGCGTTGGTTTGAAATTTCTTGTTTTAGTTGATTCATTGACAATTTTTGCCAGAAAGCCCCAAAGGCGCTTGCCGCAGGCAGCGAGTACTACTGCCTGCGGCAAGTATACAGGGTTTTATCTTGGCAAAAATTGTCAATGAACCTTTTAGTTTAGCTAGATTTATACTTCAAACGGCAGAAAACTGAACATTTTACAGTTTCTTTTTTGTACAAAATCCTGATTATCAGTAAAAAAGCAATTTAACAATGAGCCGATAGGCGACAACAATTTAACAATTTGCAGTATAAATGCTGCGAATAAGTGAGTTCGAGCCGTGGAAAACTATCAAAAAACGTTCTTTTTTAAAAAATAAATCAAAAAAAAAACCTCATTGACTGCTTTTTAATCAATGAGGTTTTCGATTTTTTCAACCAAAAAACTTTAAAAAATACCTATTAAGGCTTCACGACTTTCGCCTTACCTTCTCCCTTCCCTTTAATCAGTTGCAAAGCATCTACAAAGCCACGCTTGATGATTCCTGGGCGTTGTTTATCTTCTTTTACATCCTCTTCGCCAGCCAATATGCGGTAAGCCTTATAAAAATCAGGCAAGCCATTTCCGTATTTGTTATCTGGATTTTTGTGCCTGTCTGCGCTTTGTTCGATGGCTTGTTTGATTTCAAAATTCGATTTGTCGGGAAATGCTTGCCAGAGCGAAGCAACCATTCCTGCCATGACAGGTGCTGCAAACGAAGTGCCATCCGACGAATCCACTTGATAAGAATACAACGACCCGACCACCGTTTGACGACCTCTAGCCATCACACTCGGCTTTACTCGCCCGTCTGCCGTAGGGCCTTGTGAGCTAAACGACACTCTTTTTTCGCTTCTATCCACTGCGCCTACTGCCAAAACGTGATTGGCATCCGCAGGTGCGCCAATGTATTTCCATTTGCCGTTGCCTTCGTTGCCCGCACTTACTACTACGAGCATTCCTTTTTCGGAAGCGATGTCAGCTCCAATCGACGCACGAGAAGTTTTACCGTCCATTTCTTTGTATTTGTGGCTCATGTCTTGTACGTTGAACGTCGTATAACCCAACGAAGAATTGACTACATCTACACCCAAACTATCGGCATATTCCAAACCTGCCACGAAATTGTCTTCCTCAATTCTCAATTCGGAGCGCACATCTTCCGTTTTCACGCAGACGTAAGTTGCGCCTGGCCCTGTGCCTATAAACATTCCAGGCAGGTTTGCCGCCATAGTAGAGAGTACGTGCGAGCCATGCGAACTGCTTTGATACACGTTTTTATCTTTATCCACGAGGTCGATGCCTTCTAAGAGGCGATTATCTGCTCGGAGGCTATCAAAAAATGGCATAATATCCACATTGCTAAATCCGCCATCCAATACTGCCACTAGCATTCCTTCGCCATCAAAACCCATTCGATGCAAAACGTCGCCGTTCAAACTCTGAATTTGCTTTTTACCAAATCCGTAATGTTCATCTATTTTGAAATAGTTCGTTTTGCTGTCTCTTTCTTTTTTGGTTCGGTTTGGACGTTTTTTGTAATATCGTCCGACGGGTTCGGTGCTTTTTACGAAAGGTAAGGCTTTTATTTTAGCTAAAATTTCGTCGTTGGCGTGTACCGTAGCGGCATTAAACCATTTGGAAGACGTATAAACTATGCCGCCCAATTCTTCTATTTTTTGAAGATAATGCGGATTGACGGGCAAATCTTGTTCGGTGATTTTGATGTTGTGTTTCGTTCGCCTATCAATGGCACGTTGAGATAAGAAGGCTTCGGGCTTGTCCACACTGAACGGGCTGCCTTTTTTATCGGTAAACTGTATCCAATGTTTCGTGAGCGGCTGTGCGGACATCGAAAATGCCATCATCAGTAAGAGTAATAGAGATAAATGATTTTTCATTTGTTGTGTTGTGTTATTTTATAAAGACAAAAGTTAAAATACTTAGCCAAAATTGAGTATATAAAGTTAAAGGTCAAAGTCTATTTTCATTTTCAAAACCATACAGATTTTGGGCTTGCTCCAAATAATAGGGTGGATTAGAAGCTGTCAGGTTTCAATCCATGCTTTTGTTAGTCTTTTTGGTTTGCCCAAAAAAAACGGTATGGTTTCAAATTTTCATTTATAAAAATAGCCTATATCATCTTTTGTTGTCTATTTTTTTAGATTTACAAATATGGTTTAAAAACCAATAGCATAAAAAGTATTCTCGTGACATTCTTATTTTTTTACAAAAAAGTACCATTCCTATATTTCTAAATAACTACCTTGCAATAAGGTTCGCTAATATAAGCCTTGTTTTTTGCTTAAATTTTATAGCCACGAATTTCATTATCTAACGTATCAGATTAAAATAGCATGAAATATATCAAAAAGACCCTTCTGTTTCTTCTTAGCTTAGTCGTTGTTACTGTACTTTATGTCGCTATTAGCATTGCTCACGGCACAGCGAATGATTATCAGCCCGAAGAGAAAATAGTTTTAGAAATAGAAGGCACAGCGATAGATACTATTGATTCTGATACTTTATCTTTTTTGCTTTGGAATGTGGGTTATGGAGGTTTGGGCGCAGAGGCTAACTTCTTTTACGATGCGGGTAAAATGCTCACTTCTGGTGATAAAATGGTTAAAAGCCCGAAGAAGGATGTAGAAAAAAACATCAATGGGGTGAGTGATTTTTTAACCCAACAACCTGTTGATTTTTACTTATTGCAAGAGGTAGATAGAAAATCGAGCCGAAGCTATTATATCAATCAATACGAGAAATATGGTGCTTTGCACCCCAACTATACGGCTACTTTTGCGCCCAACTATAAGGTGAAGCGTGTGCCACTTCCATTGGCAGAGCCATTCAATGTGATTGGGAAAGTATATAGCGGATTGGCAACTTATAGCCGCTTCCAACCTACTTCGGCTACTCGCTACCAACTCCCTGGCGGCTACGAATGGCCCAGTAAGGTTTTTCATCTTGACCGCTGCTTGGCTGCGCATCGTTTTCCTCTGAAAAATGGGAAAGAACTCATTGTGATTAATACGCACAATTCGGCATTTGACAAGGGAGGTGTTTTGAAAAAACAAGAAATGGCGTATCTCAAATCGCTCGTAGAACAAGAATACAACGCAGGAAATTATATTGTAGTAGGAGGCGATTGGAATCAATGCCCACCCGATTTTGCTGCCAATACTTTTCGCCCCAATATGACTCCCGACTCGTATTATCAAGTGAATGTGCCTACCGATTTCTTACCGAATGATTGGACTTGGGCTTATGATAAAAAAACGCCTACCAATCGAAAGTTAGTTGATTCTTATCAAGGCGAAGATACTTTTGTCACTTTGATTGATTTTTATTTGACTTCGCCGAATGTGGAAGTTTTGAACGTAGAGGGTTTTGGTTTGAATTTTGAATATTCAGACCATCAGCCTATGGGATTGAAGGTGCGTTTGAAATAGTGTGGATTGACTTTTTTGCGTAGATGCGGTGTATATGGCATTTATAAGATGCCACAAAAGTAAAACCTTCTGATTTTGATGTATCAGAAGGTTTTTTTTTAAAAAAAGTCCTTTAATCAATTCATTACGTTATGCGGATAATTCGCTTGGCGGTTTTGAAATTTAAGAATGGCATCTTTCACCACTACTCCTTTATCTATGTTGATGGCATTTTTGATGGTTGCGTTTTGCTCCCAAGCTGAGGGGCCGCCTAGCACAGAAGGTAAATGCACAATCATAGCAGCGGAAATAGACCTTGAAGCACTTTCCCAAAAATAACTAGGTGTATGATCAACTGCGTAGTAATCAATCTTATCCACAGATATTATAGGATTTTTAAAAGTAGTAGGCTTAGCAAAATAAAACCCCATGCCTTCATCACAGCTCACATCAATAATCAATGTGCCAGGCTTGAGGCTGGCTTTTTCATCCTCATTTACAAAATTGATAGGGTCTTCGGGATCTTGAAAAGTGCCATTAATAATGATTTCTGATTCGCTTATCAAATCTAATAAGAGGTCGTTCTCGTTCCGTCATGCTCCACCACTTTAGTAGTCGAGGCTCATTGGCTTTCTCCTTTTTCAATGCGCGTATAGTTTACATCTAATACTTCTTCTCTCACTTCATGGTCGGGTCTTTGAATGCAGATGGTGATATCTCTAAATCCATGAGCTTTTAAGGCATAAATAGCTCCTCTGCTCACTGCACCGAAACTAAAAATAATCGCCTTTCTTTGGTTGCCATAATGTCCGTCAATTCCTTTGAGTTGCAAGGCATGGATGACTGCACTATAGCCTGCCATTTCATTGTTCTTATAAAAGGTATGTCTACCAATTCGTCCATTTGGGCTCCACACAAACATATCTTCAAAAGCAATTAAGGTTAGCTTTCTATCAATTGCGGTTTGGGTGATTTGCATTTGCTGCGCGCAATGGGGATAGCCCCAAAGAATTCCGCCCTCTTTCAATTCTTCTAAATCTGCTAAGATGGGTTTAGCGATGATAGCCGACCCAAGGTCTGACAATATCTCTGACCTTGTGGCCATGCCCCCAGTTTGCTCCACTATTTCTTCATCTTCCACGTTGAAGGGTGTGCCATATCCTTTTTCGAAAATGAGCTTTTTGCGAATGTGTTCTGGAAGCCTTTTTAAATGTTCTGGATGAATAGGAACACGCCTTTCGTCTTCTTTCTTTGAAGTTCCAATAACCCCGATTTTTGATAACCCCATAGTGTTCTTTTTTTTATTAAGAAGATTTGCCATTAATGAAATAAACAAACATCTGGATGAAATCCTGAGAAATGATGACTAATTAGTTATCAGGCATTAATCTGGTAGCTATTGTATTGATAGTCAAAGGTTGGTTGTAGAAGTGTTTTGGTAAACGCTGATAAAACCAGAATAGTAAAATGTTAGCGGATAAATAACTAAAGCTAAAGATAACTTTTTAATGGCACTATTCCTATTCTACGAATAAATTGATATGTTTTTAGCTGCTAATACCGTGCTTCAAAAGTAAGTTTGATGTTTAGTCCAATGCGGTGTGTTTTTATGAATTTTCTAATTCATTGACTCTTAAATATTTATTCCTATGAGGCATTGTCTTGCAGCCATTCCCCATAGTAGAGGTTTTTTCTCGATTTTCAGTTGGATTTTGGGTCGGTCGCTTCGGTCGGGGGGCGATGTCGTTCAAACCTGTCTGCCGACAGGCTTGCCAGCCGCTAGCAGCCTTGTTTATTGGGTGGCATATTTTTTATTCTGCTTTAATTTCTTCTGTTTCATTGAAATAAGCATAATATTCCGGAATTTGTTCAAGGAGTATTTGTTCTCCCTTTCCATATTTTCTAAATTGATTTCTGAATATTCTCAGACTATCAAAAATTCTTTTCGCATATCCATAATTATGAAAAATAACCATTTCTCGGCTATGGTTTATCTCAAAGCCTTCTTTGTTTGCTCTAAAACAAAATTCAATATCTTCACCTGCTGCATTAGGGAATTTTTCATTAAATCTTATTCTTTTTCCCACCTCCGCTGTAATTGCGAGATTTGCAGTAGTTCCATAAAGCAACCTATTTGAGTTTTTAAATTTCCTTCCATTCAATGTTCCGTTTATATTGTGATACGTCCCAAACCAATGATTGTCTTTTGAAATGGTATTACCTGAAACTATACCGCAAGTTTGATATTGTTGAAAATGAAAAATGATTTGCTTTATCCAATCTTTATCAAGAAGACAATCGGAATCAGTAAATGCGATAATGTCTACTTCAGTGTTTAATGCTGTTTCGATTCCTTTATTTCTTGCTTTTGCTGGACCACAATTTATTTCATTCTTCAGCTTCAAATATTGTTTCGGAACACTATAATTCAAAGGTGATTTATCATCAATTATTACAACATTATCTGGTTTGTATTCAAGGTTTTCAATTGACCCAAACAAATTTTTTAGGTTTTGAATATCTTTATTTGATTTAGCATAAACGGGTATTACCAAAGCTATTTTGGGTTTTATTGGTAAGTTATGCTTTTTACCTATTGGAAACGGAATATATTCATATTCTAAATTTGTATTTTTCGAACTCGACTTGAATATAAATGCTTCGATGAACTTAGTAAGTAAAAATTTATTTCTGTGTTTATGTCCTTTTAGGTTTTCATACCAATAATCAAGTATTTTACCATAAGGCAAGTTGGATATTGAACTCATTACATCCCAAGGTTTGCACAATTATTACAGTAGTAGTGATACTTGTGTGATGTTAAAAAATCTTTTCTTTTACTTCCTTCCCAAATCTCTTTCAAACCTTGCTCTTTTATGTTACCATATATATATGGATTGAACATATTACAAGGAGTAACTGTACCATCAAACAATATGCAAAGTTCTCTGTCCAGTATTGGGCAATTTTTCATACTTCCGTGAGTTTGCTTGGCATATTCTGAATTTAGAGTAATTCCTGCCAATTGGTCTGGGAGATGATATTGTAAATTACTATCGTTATACAATTCTGCTACTTGATTAAACTGTTGTTTGATTTTTCCCTTATTATCTTCAACAAGTTTTACAAATACCTCAATTCCCTTGTCACGTCTTATCGTATTGAATAATATGTGACAATTACTTTCAAATGCAAATTTAGCAATCTCAGCAATTTCAAATAAATTCTCTTCTTGAATGGTGAATATTATAAATGGACGTTTTGAAAGAGATTTAAGTTTTTTAATATTATTGACGATATCCTCAAATTTAGCTCCTCGTCTTATAGCAACTAAATTCTGTTTGTTAGCACTATCCATTGAGATAAATAACTGAACATCGTTTTTAATCAAACTCTGCAATATTTTATCATTCCCAAATGACATATTTGAAAATAAATTTATATTTAGTTGCGGAAATCGCTTTTTCGTGTAATCTAAAATCTCCTTGAAATCTGGGTGAATTGTACTTTCCCCTCTTCCATTCAATCGAATTGTATTAGAAATTCCCCCTATCTGCTCTAAAATTTCTTTATAGCTTTCAAAAGGCAAAAATTTACTTTTGTGGAATGGATTGACGTGTTTACCAAATCCGCACATCGTACAGCTTAGATTACAATTATAACTTAACTCGACTATGACTTCTTCAAATTTCATCAGTTCTTTGTGTTACATTTTAAAACTTTACAAGGAAGATTACATATTCTCATTTTTGCACTTACTACTTCCGCATAATCAGAAGAGAGAATATCTGTCATTTCCATTGAATTTAAATTGCCTAATGGTTTTTTACAGTCTTTTATCCAATTTTGCTGAAAACAAGTATAAACATCGCCATTCTGAACAATAGACAAATTTCTACCTGCTGCATAACATTGCTGCTCCAAAATTGGAACAAATGCTTTTTTATGCTCCTTTGGTGTCCAACTCCCTTCAAAGCCTTCAGTAATATAATCTTGGATTGAATGGTAAATACCTTTCTCTTGAGCGTACTCTCCAACAGCTTTCATATGTGGTTCAGTTTCCTTTGATAAAACTGACTGAACACTAATTTGAGGTCTATCAAGATTATTTATCGCATATTCAAGATTTTGAAAAACCTTATCATAAGAATTTGTACCTCGTACAAACTTCCAAAAGTCTCTATCCATTGTATCTATCGAAACAACAATATGGACATTATATTTTGACACCTCATTTATGAATACTTTGTCCATTGGAACTCCGTTTGTAATTATTACGGTTCTTATTTGAGTTTCCGATATACCTTTTAAAATTTCATAAATCTCATTTTTGAAAAGTAAAGGTTCACCTCCAACAATACATAATTCTTGTGCATTTGGAATAGATAAAATTCCTTTGACAACTTTACTTGTTGGAAGTCTTTCTGCGTTGTCTTTATATTTCCAATGTGAACACTTAGTGCATTTTTGATTACATTGAATAGTGTTCATATAATATATATGAGTAGGATTGTACATTCCTTAGTTTTTCTGTTTATTTTTTCTAATAGCACCCAACATCTAAGCCTCCCTACGCCATCGCCACCAATTCCGACCACCGCACGATTTTCACGGATGGCGTAAGGAGGCGAGTTGAACGATTTGTAATTATCGCACCATATAGGGAAATCCTAGTCTTTTCTGTGTAAAAGACGTTAGAAATCTTTGTTAATACTTGCTTTTTTTTGCGGCCCATCACTTCCCAAAGCAGCCGTTTTTAAAAGCGTAAAAAAACCCTATCAACCTCTAGCTTTTTTACTTTCAACGATAGAACCCAACGCTCTAAGTAATGGGATTTTTATATCATTCACTTTTTAAGTTATACATTTTACTTTTTTTAATGTTTTTTGCTCTTTTATTTGGTTATTACATAGTAACTGTTTTTGTGGCTGTTGCTTTTTTATTATTTTATCTGTGTATCTGAAACGGTTTTTCGGTTAAGGAATTTTTGTCATTTCTTTCATCAGTAAAATTCCATTAGAAGAAACACTCGCTTTTACATTTACTTTTTCTAAGAAATATTCTTTGACAAGCATTTTAATTTGTTTAGCAGGTGCAATTAAAGTATGTAGGAAAGGAAGATTATTATCTTGAATTTTAATTTCGTTTTCATTGGCGTTTGCATAAGTGAACAAACCAACTACTTGAATAAAATTGGTTTTAAGGTAATTTGCCTTTCGGTTTTTTACCTCTTTCGCTAAGGTTAATAATTCTTTTTCAATAAATTTTGGTGGTGAACTTGATAAACCTAAAGTTATCAGTTTTTCTGCTTCTTCAAACTGCTCACTTAACATAGCTAAGGAAGCCGCACTTCGGATTAAAATATGTCTTGGTGTTGTATCTTCATTGTCTAAAGGTGCATAAAGAGCAGCTTCCTTTTCCAATTGAAACGCTTTTAGATACAATTCTTTAACGGTAGAAGGATTACCTTTATGTTTAGCTATGATTGCTTCATCCGCAAATTCAATTGCTTTATTATGTATGATATTAATTACATTCATTTCTTAATGATTTTAGCTTTAGGTTGACTAAATTCTACCACAACAATATAAACAGGTAATTCTGTATCATCCGTTTGTTTAGACTGCTTTTTCTTTTGGTTAATCCGCATATTAATAGTATTTCCCTTAGTTTGTTTCAGAATACCTGATATTTCTAATCGTCCTTTTCTATCTTCTGTTGGTAATACTTCTCCTGTATATTTTCCTTTTCCTAACCAATAGTCTATTCCTGTACCTTGAAAAGCTCTTATGAAATAGGTGTAATTTGTGTATTCTAACAACAACAAAAGAGCTAACGCAGTTGCTCCAAATTCTGTTGCTTCTCGTGTATCATTCCAACTACTTAAAACATCATCAGTAATTTTATCGTTCCATTCAATTATCAAAGTATCTTTGACTTCACCCTCAACTCTCAGTTTTACACCCGATTTATAACCGTTCATATGCAGACATATTGCTGCTGCTTCTGCCAAAAATGCTCCAATTTTCTTAGAAATAATTGGAATACCTGTTTTTAATATGTCTAAATCAAGTCTTTTCACTAAAACAAATTTACATTTTTCAAAAGGGAAAACCTAACGTATATACAGAACTTAATCACGATATTTGGAATTAAGTCATTGCTTCAAATAGATGTTTTCTTAATCTAATATTTTCTCGAATTGCAATGACATCTGTTTCTGCTATCGAATGTCCTCTTTTTGAAGATTTAATTGCTATGTCTTTAAGGTCGAATACATCAAGATAGTGTTCAAGAACTCCATCGTAAAGCATTGCTATATACTTATTTGTCCTTCTTGCGATATAGCCATTAAGTTTATCATTTCCTATTCCGTCAGTCGCAAATGGAGTAACTCGTATTAAAATACCAAGATACTTCATAATATGGTTTGCAAAATTGTTTTCACCAATTGCATGAGTATAGCGTATATAAGCCGCAATTAAATCCATCATGCCCGAAATTATCTCCTTTTAGTAAAAAGGTCTTCCATTCCAATTAGGGTGATGTGGGTCAAATAATTCATGTTCCACTAAACCTTCCCAAAAACTTGGTATCGAATAGAAATCGCCACCATATAGGGGATCCTAGTCTTTTCTGTGTAAAAGACGTTAGAAATCTTTGTTAATACTTGCTTTTTTTTGCGGCCCATCACTTCCCAAAGCAGCCGTTTTTAAAAGCGTAAAAAAACCGTATCAACTGCTAGCTTTTTTACTTTCAACGATAGAACCCAACGCTCTACGTAATGGGATTTTTATATCATTCACTTTTTAAGTTATATATTTTACTTTTTTTAATGTTTTTGGCTCTTTTATTTGGTTTTTACATAGTAACTGCTTTTGTTGGCAGCAGGCTCTTTATTTCATACTTAATATTACTTTCCCATGTAGTTTTCATAATTTACTGAGCTTTTATTTGCTCCCAAAGTATTGATTTTGCTTTGTTCAAATCAACATTGTTTTTAGATTCTATTTCTGCCAGCATTTTTCTACAATATTTCCAAAGAAATTTATCTATGTCATAAATAGATAAAGACTTTAATTTGAACTCTTCTTGAAACATATCAAATTTACGATAAAAATCCATATAGTTTTCGGGCTTCGTTTTTGTAAATTTCTCTTTCTTCATTTGTCCTAAATATCCTTTTAAGAGAATCCAGATATAACTATCGTATATTGGTGTTTTGTAGTTGCTCATAAAATGAACATATTTAGATGCAAAAGATAAATTAGTTATTTGCTTTTCTTTGCCTTTTTTCGTTATCCATTTATTTGTGGTAGCTATATCATCAATAAATTTGAGATATTCATCCACATTATGAGGATTAAAGTTTTCAGAGACTTCAACTATTTTTTCAACTACAGGTTCAATATTTTGTATTGAAGTTGAATATAATTTGTTTAAAGCTGCAACTTTAAGACGAACTTCTCCTAAATCTGTTTGACTAATAAATTCATCAAATAGTTTTTTTAGTGGAACATTGTTGATATTTCCTCCATCTTTATCATGTTCTGATAATATTTCTTCGATAAATTGTTTTGTAGGTGTTTTGAGTTTCATTATTTCATTTGTTTAAATCTTTAGAAGATATTGTTTTTTCTATTAGTCTTTATTCACAAAAATTAATATTACTGCAAAAATATTTTTCAATTTTATATCTTGTTAGTTTCGAGACAAATAGTCAAAGTTATTTATTTCGAAGCTGCCTCGTCTAAAATCAAAAGCTAATTTTTAGTCTATAATTCTTTTTGTAAATAAAGGTTATTAATAAGGTCTTATCTACTCTAATTTGGGATGTTTCATATTATTTTTTGCTTGCTGCCAACGTTTGGTGTATGTGGCGTTGCCAGCTTTTGCTGGCTATGAACACATACACATTGTTATGCACTTTTTTTTTTTTTTTATTTATCTCAATCCATTAATGTCATATCGTGATACAAAATTCCAAACTAATTCAGATGTACTTTGACTTTGAAAAGTTGAATTAAACCAAATGTGGTCTCCTCCAATATATTTGTAATGTTCCACAGACACTAAACTATCACCTTGGTCATATACATAATGTTCAATTGTCATTCCTCCACTATTGTCGCTGCTTACAGTTGGATTTGTAGTCGTGTTATTGAAATTAATCCAATGGTCTATTGTTCTTTGTGCAGAGTTCCAGCCATTACCTCCATTATATGGTAGAACGCCATCAGAGGTTCCGTGAAGATGCACTACCGGCATTGGATGAGTTGTAGGTCCAGTACAATCTAACATTACTCCCGAAACAGATGCTACCGCAGCAATTAAATCACTCTTATAGTTCGCAAGTCCATATGCCATCATACCACCGTTTGAGTATCCAGCAGCATAAATTCTTTCCATATCTATATTGTATTGCGATGAAATCTCATTAATCATTGATTCAACAAAACCAAAATCATCAGCATCACTTTTATTATCTCCACCATTTAGACAAGCATTCCAATGAGATGAACCGTCCAAACAGCTACCCTGAGGATAGACTAAAATAAAAGTATCAGCTTCTGCCAATGAGCGCATATCTGCTTCTTGCATGTAATCACTTGCACTACCACCAAAACCATGAAAATTCAGCATTAGTGGAACAGTAGATGTCTCATCATATGAGTTAGGTATGTACAATACATACTCTCTATTGATACCGTCATGAACTATGGTCTGTGCATTAGTATTTGAATAGCAACTCTCTGAATTATTTTTATCATCTTCTCTACAACTACTCAGGGTTATTAATAGAATAGCAAAAAACAAAATTGATTTTTTCATTGTACAGTCTTTTTTAATCTTTAACATGTTGTCTCTTTTTAATTGTGCATAATGGACGTTCAACAACGCCGTGCGAGGCTTTCGCCGAAGCATGGACGATGTTAGAATTGTTCGATACTGCCAAATATAAATTCAAAATTCTAGCGCATAGCAGATTTTGGATTTTATGGTTTCGACCTCTGGCGGAATGGTGGTGTCGAACGTCGAGACATAAACCAAAACTGACCTATATCCCGCCAGGGGGTTCCGCACTTTGCATTTCATTGAAAATGCGATACGTTGTTAAAGATAAATTTAATATTTAAACTATCAAGCAGGCTTTGAATATTTTTTCTCATTTTATCGGAGATATGTAAATATATTGGTGTGGTTTTAATAGATTGATGTCCTAGTAAGTATTGCACCATATTGAGTGAAACCATACTAAATGAAGCTGATTATAAACTTACCGGGCGCATCTCATTTTGTCGCTTCCTCGATTTTAACCTCCCCAACTTATCTAATCTGCGCTTATCTGTGAATTTGCTTTAGCAAATCAGCGGCATCAGCGTTCCCATTGCATAACGAGAGTTACTTAGTAGCCATCTCTATTTCTAAAACAGTTTTGAATTTGATTAATTATTTAAGTAGATTTAAGACCTTATTAAAAATAGTAATATGATTGATTTTTTGTTTTCAATGATTTAATTATTACAAATATTTTAACAATTTCTCAATCCACGTACTGATAACTTTTATACCATGTCTATTGAAAAACTTTCCGCACCCGTTGGGACTGCCCTCGACCGCTTTATTGCTAGAAGACAAGAAGAATTTCCGCACGCTACGGGCGAACTCTCGCAACTTTTGAGAGATATTGCTTTAGCTTCTAAAATCATCAATCGTGCGATTAATCGGGCAGGTTTGGTGGATATAGAAGGTCGGGCAGGCCAAGAAAACGTGCAAGGCGAGCAGCAACAAAAACTCGATGTAGTGGCCAATATTCGGTTTATTCGAGCTTTTGAGAATGGCGGCGAAACTTGCGCTGTGCTTTCAGAAGAGAATGAAAAACCTATCATTTTGAATAATCCGAAAGGAAAATACATCGTAGCGATGGACCCGTTGGATGGTTCATCTAATATAGATGTGAATGTTTCGGTAGGTACTATTTTTTCTATTTTTACTCGAAAAACGCCCATTGGCGAACCGCTTACGGATGTGGATTTTCTACAAACGGGAAAAGAACAAGTGGCTGCGGGTTATATTTTATATGGCTCTTCTACCATGTTGGTTTACACTACGGGGTTTGGTGTAAATGGATTTACGCTAGAGCCTTCTTTGGGCGAATATTTCCTATCTCATCCCGAGATTACGATGCCCGATGATGGGATTTGCTATTCTATGAATGATTATATTTTTGAAGATGTTGCGCCTTACATTCGCAAATATATCCGTGATTGTAGAGTTGGAGGCTATATTTCAAGATATATTGGCTCGTTGGTCGCAGATTTTCACCGCAACCTGCTCAAAGGCGGTATTTATATGTATCCTGCTACGAGTAAAAAGCCCGAAGGCAAATTGAGGTTGATGTATGAAGCGATGGCTGTGGCGTTTTTAGCCGAGCAGGCAGGCGGTTATGCTTCGGATGGCAAGCAGCGGATTATGAAAATCAAACCAACAGACATCCATCAACGGACACCGCTTTTTGTGGGTTCTAAAATTATGATGCGAAAACTCGAAATGCAGATTAAAGAACATGAGTAAGAGAGAAGGGTTCTTTGAAAACTTTTGTGGTTACTCTCCCATGGATTGAAACCTATTGAAATACCAGATAAAGACCATTCCACAGTAATTTTCAGAGAACCGAAAAAAGTTTATATAAAAACTGACTGGCAGCCGCCTCAGTAGGCTGCCAACAGAAGCACTAAAACAATGAAACTTTCAAAAAAAGACAGGATAATAAAAGGCGAAATCACATTGACAGGCTCTAAAAGTATTTGCAATCGAGCATTATTGATTCGGGCGTTGAGTGGTCAAGATTTTCCTATTTATAAAATAGCGGCCGCTAAAGATACCCAAACTTTAATACAATTATTGGCGGATAAAGGTACTACTTACGACGCTGGCCCAGCAGGAACGACCTTCCGATTCATGACGGCATATTTGGCATTGCAAGATGGCGAACAGCTACTAACAGGCTCTGAAAGAATGAAACAACGCCCCATTGGCATTCTTGTAAATGCCTTAAACCAACTAGGCGCAAACATCGAATACCTCGAAAAAGAAGGTTATCCTCCTTTGAAAATCAACAAGCCTGCGCCTCATTTTGGTGAAAATAATACTATTCAAATCCCTGCAAGTGTCAGCAGCCAGTATATTTCTGCTTTACTAATGATAGCTCCTGTTTTGCCGAATGGTTTGGTTTTGGAGCTTACAGGCCATGTTGTTTCTCGCCCTTATATTCAAATGACGCTCAACTTGATGGCGCATTTTGGAATAGAATACCAATGGAAGGAAAACGCCATTTCAATTTCGGCTCAAAACTACCTTGCCCAGCCGTTTACCGTAGAGGCGGATTGGTCGGCAGCCTCTTACTATTATGCAATGGCGGCTTTTTCGGACGAATGCGATTTGCAACTCAATGGCTTATTTGCCAATAGCGTGCAAGGCGATTCGGTACTGAGTGAGATGATGACACATTTTGGCGTACAAACGATTTTTAATAAAAATGGTCTGCGATTGTCTAAGTCCAAAATGGCCGAAATGGCCGAAAAGCCCTTTGTTTTTGACTTTTTAGAATGTCCAGATATAGCGCAGTCGCTGGCGGTTGTTTGTGGCGGATTGGGTATAGGAGGGCATTTTTCGGGTTTAGAAACGCTCAAAATCAAAGAAACGGATAGAGTGCAAGCCCTTTTTCAGGAACTCCAAAAGGTGGATGTTGATTTTATAGAACAAGCCGATGGAAGTTGTCAGATTCGTAAAAAAGCAGCCATTCAAAACAGCATTCCTTCTTTTGCAACTTACGAAGACCACCGAATGGCAATGGCATTTGCGCCATTAGCTATGAGGCTAGGCAGCGTTCAAATTGAGCATCCGCAGGTAGTTGAAAAATCTTATCCCGATTTTTGGAAGGATTTGGCGCAGTTGGGATTTATTGGGAGCTAGCAATGTTTAGTCTTGCTCTATATTTTTCAGGCGAGTTCCCCATTTGGTTAGCGTTTCTGCAACGATGCCTGGCTTGAGCGGCTTACTCAAATAATCGTCCATTCCAGCATACAAACACCTTTCTCTATCGCCCTGCATGGCATTGGCCGTCATGGCAATGATAACGGGACGCTCTGGGAAATTTGGTCTTTGGGCAACAATTTTTTTGGTTGCCTCAATGCCATCTAGTATTGGCATTTGCACATCCATGAATAGAATATCAAAGTTTTGCTGCTCCAATATTTCGATAGCTTCCTGGCCATTAGAAACAGCCGTAGCTTGATAGCCTTGCTTTTTGAGCAAATAAAGTATCAATCGTTGGTTGATAGGATGGTCTTCTGCTACTAGGATATTCAATGGGAGTTTATTCCCTAACAAGTCGGTTTCTCGTTGTAATATTTTTCGATATTGCACTGCTTTTCCTTCTGGCAATACGAGGTTTTTGATGTTGTGGCGGAGGTTAGAAACCTTAATTGGGTTATTCACAAAAGCCGTAAATACGTGCATATCACTGCGTTGCGAACTTTCAAAATGGCTTGTTGAGAGTATAATAATGGGTACATCTTTGCCTTGAGCGGTGAAGCGGATTCTCTTTTCGAGTGCAATGCCACTTACGCCCCTTAGTCGTTCATAAATTAGGATTAAATCATATTTTTGATTGAGCGATTGAAGTGTCTCGCTAATGTTTTTCGCTATTTTTAAATGAGCTTGCCAATGCTTCACTTGGTATTCTATGATGTTGATGAGGTTGGGAGCGTCTGCTATAAGTAAGATATTTTTATCTTTCATAATAGCCAATTCATCCATATAGAACGAGCGTTCTGGTGTTTCCTCTGTTGGTTTAAACGTTATCGAAAAGATAAAAGTAGAACCTTTTCCTTCCTCACTTTCGACGGTGATAGTGCCGCCCATGAGTTCTACCAATTTTTGGCTAATGGCTAATCCTAAGCCCGTACCGCCATATTTTCGAGTAGTAGAGGCATCTACTTGTGTGAATTTTGTAAATAATAAATCTTGCTTTTCTTTAGGAATACCAATGCCCGTATCTTGTATTTTAAACTCTAATGTAAGTACCTCATTAGCGGATTCCGTTAGATTGACTTCTATATAAATTTCGCCTTCTTCCGTAAATTTGATAGCATTACCTATCAGGTTGATTAAAATTTGCTTGAGGCGAGTCACATCTCCTACTATCAAAGGAGGCACATCTCGATTGATTTTATACCACAGGTCGAGTTTTTTGCTATTGGCTTTTACGGATAATAAATCCAGCACTTCCTCGAGAGCTACTTCTATTTCAAAAGGTTGTTCTTCGAGTTCCATTTTTCCCGACTCTATTTTAGAAAAATCGAGAATTTCATTAATGATAGTGATAAGACTTTCGCCACTCACTCTGATGGTTTCAATGTAGTTTTGTTGTTCTTCGGAGAGCCTCCGTTTGCGCCATGAGGGTCGTCATGCCTATAATTCCGTTCATCGGCGTTCGGATTTCGTGGCTCATGGTTGCCAAAAATTCCGATTTTACCTTTGCGCCCGATTCTGCGGCTTCGGTTGCTCGGCGAAAATTAGAGGCAAAACGGTAAGACAAAATCAAGGATTGTAAGAAGAAAAACAAGATATATCCTACAAAATAAAAAAACGGCATAAAGGGCAACACGCCAAAATATGCTCCTATATTTAGTAATAAAACCGTAAATAATATGAGCATACTCAACAGCGCATACACCGTTCCTTCTCGCTGCTTGATAGCTGCTCTTACAAAAATCGTAATACCATAAATAATAAATAACGCTACGGTAAGCAGGTAAAAATTAATGACTGCGGTGTAAATAGTGGCAGGCAATATAATGGTAAGGAGGATAAGGAATGCCGAGATGCCTTGAAATATCCTTATAATGAGTTTGTTCGATTCTTTGGGATAAAGGTTATATACAAATTCTATAAAAAGTATGACGACCAAATACAAGGATATATATTCAAAGGCAGTCGTAATTCCCCAAGGCAGTTTGAGGACTCCATGTAGGGCATAAAGGTCCGTACCCATTACTCGCAAGCCATAAATCATACAAAATAGCGAAAAATACAAGACGGCTCTATCATTTTTGCCATACAGAAACAGTCCTAAAAAGAACAAACCGCCCATCAGTAAACTTCCCGTAAGAAGGTAAATATAAGTCAGTTCTCGTTCTCTTTTGAGCGTTAGGGCTTCGCTAGTGCCTAGTCGAGGCGTTTTACTGATTCCGCCTTTACTGTGGTGGAAGTTAGATATTTGTAAAACGATTTCGTTCGTTTTTTTAGGCAGAGCGATGGATTGAGTTTGAGGCAGCCAGTAAGGAATAGTAGAAACGCTTGATTTGCCTACTTCTCCGTTTGCTGCTATCAACTTGCCATTTACCCAAAGTTTGTAGGCAGAGTAAACGTCGGGCATTTCGATAGCCATTAAAGGCAAAAGCGTATCGTTTTTGACAATCAGTCGGTAAGTTGCATATCCTTTTGCGGTAAGGCTTTTTCCGTCAATCGTCAGGTTCGTCCACAGTTCGGGAAAAGGAGCGTAAGTAGGTTGCCGTTGAAGAACTATTGATGCTTTAAAGTCTTTGGGTTCATATAGTTTTTGCCAATAAAATTCCCATTCGCCTTCAAGACTGACGTATTTTTCGGTCTTAAAATCCAAATCCACACAGTTCAACACGCCTTTTTCTACTTTTGGTGCAGCGTCTAGCCTAATGCCAATGAAGACAAGAGCGAGTAATAAGAAAATATTTGTGTGTTTTAGAGACATTAAGTTTAGTATAAATTAGGAAAAAGCATTGGTCAAAGTTATATAAAAATTAAAGATTATTTGTAATAAATTAAATTTGTGACACAGAATATTTTGGTACTTTGGCAATTTCTGTATTCCGTAACCAAATGCAAAAATTGCCAAAGAAACCGCTTTTGAGCCGCCTTGAAGGAGGATTTAGATAAAAATATTTTTATTCAACAAAGAACAAACCCGTTCATCTAAGTTATATTTCATCTTGCTATTTCATTTTTACTTCTACGTATTTTCTCCATTTATCCAAAACTTCTTCCATATCAGTAGGCAGGTCTATTTCAAAATACATTTTTTCTCCCGTTGCAGGATGCACAAATCCTAATGATTTGGCGTGTAGTGCATGTCGAGGAATGATTTTAAAACAATTGTGAACGAACTGTTTGTATTTAGAAAATACGGTTCCTTTCACAACGCTGTCGCCTCCGTAGCGTTCGTCATTAAACACAGGGTGTCCTAAATGTTTGGTGTGTACTCGAATTTGGTGCGTTCGCCCCGTTTCCAATATACATTCTACCAAACTGACGTAATAAAATTTTTCTAAAACTCGGTAATGCGTGACAGCGTGTTTTCCTTCTTCGCCATCAGGGAAAACCGTCATTTGAAGCCTATGGCGAGGATGTCGTCCTATATTTCCTTCGATTGTTCCTTCATCTTCGTTGAACTCTCCCCAGACCAATGCCACATATTTTCGCTCAATGCTGTGGTCAAAAAACTGCTTGGCAAGGTGCGTCATTGCTTCTTCGTTCTTAGCGATGACCATTAGCCCCGAAGTATTTTTATCAATACGATGCACTAATCCTGGGCGGTCAGGCTGATTGCCTTCCATGACAGGGAGTTTGCCCGTTTTGTTTTGTTGTTGGAAATAATGTGCCAATCCGTTGACCAATGTACCGCTATGGTTGCCGATACCCGGATGCACGACTAATCCTGCTGGCTTATTCAATACCAAAACGTGTTCGTCTTCATAGTGAACATCTATTGGCATTTCTTCTGGAATAATGTGGTCGCTATTCGGCGACTTTGGCAAAGTGATAGTAACTACGTCTCTCGGTTTTATCTTTTGATTGGCCTTCACGGGCTTATCATTTACTTTTACCATCTGATTGGCGCAAGCTCGTTGTATTTTGCTTCGAGTAACTCTTTCTACCTTATCTACCAAAAATTTATCTACTCGAATAATGGATTGTCCTTTATCAACATCATAACGATAATGCTCATATAATTGATTATCATCTTCCACATCTTCTACGTCCTCTATTCGTTCGCTCATGGCTTTATCTTTTTTTATTGCTTAACTATTTTTTGGGATTGTTTCCCCAATTCTGATTGCAAAACTACGAAGTAAGTTCCAATTGGCAAGTCTTTTAATGAAGTTTCAAATAAAGATTGCCCTGGCACTAAGTTTCCTGTATAAACATTTTTAAGTTTTTGCCCATTTATATTATACAAATACAATTCTACTTCTACCTTATTTTCCGAAACAATGGGAATGTATAATTTATCGCCTGTGGGGTTTGGGTAAGCGTTTTTTAGCTCAAAACTAAAGGCTGGTGCTTGACTATTCAAAGGCGTTTTTACTTCAAATTGCCAATACCCTTTGGGTGCGGTAATGGGGCGAACTTGTTCTTTTCCTGAATAGCTTTTGGCTTTTATATAATAATAAACCGTGCTGCCTTTGGGCTGAGTTGGCAGGTTTACTGTCCAATAGTCGCTGTTAAATTGCGTCATTGCTTTAGCCATAAAACCCTGTGCGGTATCCGTTGTATAATAAAGTACGGCGGCTTGTATTTGGCTACGATGCTGAATTTTTGCTTTTATATCGTATCCATTGGCCTGAAATATTGTATCTCGTATGGGCTGATGCACCATCAAAAGAGGCTCTTGTGTGCCTATTGCCTTTGTGATACAATGCAATGCGCCACCATAGCCTATCATTTCGTCGCAGTCGATACCTACCACCTTGTAGCCAGGCAGTTCTTTTTTTATAATATTCAACGCTATGGTATCATATTGATAGCTATAAATAGGCACTAACACCGTCTTATTCACAAACACCATATTGGTGTAAGTCCGATAATGTCCTGCATAATTGCCCGTAGTTCCCGTCATGCAGCTTGCGCCATTATAATCGGGATAATTGCCACAGGTATCGGGCGGCATCGGTACTCGAACGATTCGGTAAGGTGTGCCGAAAGTAGAAGTCACGTTATTTTTAATATAATTGATATTCTGCTCTATTTGTACCATCGGCAATGCCTTGTGGGTATTCTCCTACCAATAGGGTTTCTTCATTGAGGAGTTTCATATACATATCAATATGATTGATACGGTTATATGGAGCTAATTCCATTTTTATAAAATTGGAAATTCCCATGAACTGTTCCATGATAGAATCTACCTGTTGCTCCGTTTTGGGCGTTGTATTATACGCGCCTATTGGCCCATTTTCTTGCAAAATAAGTTTGGAGGCAAACGCTGTTCCTTGTCCATCGCTCATAAAATTTCCGCCTGTGTTCACCAAATCATAAGGACTATGAATAGTAGAATACAACGAAAGGTTATTAAAATCTGAAATGACTTTCGGAATGCGGTCGTCAAACGGGCGAGGTCGGTTGTAAATCCAATCTACGAGATACAAAGAATCTACGGTATTGCCATAAATGGTAGTTGCGCCATAGTCTCGAATCCAAACGCTATTATAAAAATCTTGAATAAAAGCCACATTCACCGTATTGATATTATGGCTATTCAAATACGACTTTACGATATTAGAATCCGAGCATATTACGATTACTTTCACTTCCTCCTTTGCATGGCGAATAATTTCTCTGACAATATTCGGAAATCCCGTAGGAGTTCCCGTCCAAGTAACGACTAAGGCTTCTATTTCTTCCCATTCCGCCATTGTTCGCACGCCCGGCACATTAGGTGGCGTTGTAAACGTTGGCGAAAAACGTTGCGCCAACATTTGTCCAACTATCAAAAAAGTAATAAATATGCTCAGTATTCCTTGCTTCATAACATTCTAGTAGCGGATTAAAAATTCAGTGATATTCGTGTTTGGTGGATTTTTTTTGGGGACGTTGCTAAGTATTAAGTCAGCTTAAAAACATTGGCAAGCTCGTAAACTTCATTATTTTATCATCACGCCTCGCTTCTCTAGCAAAGGCACTCTCGTAAAATTCATCTCGTGAATGCTACCTTCTACAAACACATATTTTCTATCGTATAAAATCTTATCCTGCGTAAAACTGACCCAATATTGGTTTGCCAAATGAAAAACATTGGTAGAGATGGACTCAATTTTGGCATAACTCCCTGATTCTAAATTTTCTATAAATATACGAAAATTAGTCGTTTCTATTTTTTCTTCTTGTTGAATGCCATATCCTTGCATATTGATGATGATATTAAAGATAGTGTCTTTTTTTAAATTTATAAGATACACATCCCATAATTCTACTTCTCCATCTACCTTTTGTTCCTCTCTTGGCACAATCGCAATTCCTAAATCCGTTACCTTCAAAACGGGAATATCTTTCAGCATAGTCGTGTTTTTTTTATTTGGTTCTTTAAATTTTAATCTTTAACCACAATCCGAGTAGGTTAAGTTCGTGGTTTTAGCCCTAAGTAGTCGGACAAAATTATTTTGTAAATAACTGGTCCTCTCCAATGGGTCTTAACCCATTGTTTTTCAACCAATTAGTTCACAATGGTTGAAACCCATTGGATATATAAATCTGTCCAGGTACTTATTTTCATTTAAATAGTACCTACTTTCACTAAACATACTCAAAGCCAAACAACTCTTTATAATAATATTTTACCCTTGCTTTTACTTCATCCATATCCAAAGGGCGACCGAGTTCTGCTTGCAAGGAGGTTACTTCTTTGTCATCAATACCGCAAGGAATGATATTTTTAAAATAAGTCAAATCCGTATTGACGTTGAATGCGAAGCCGTGCATCGTTACCCATCGGCTCAGGTGTACGCCTATGGCACATATTTTACGAGGGCGAGTATCGATATCCAACCAAACGCCCGAAGCTCCTGCTATCCTATCGCCCGTCAAGCCGTATTCTGCAATCACACGTATCACGACTTCTTCCACGTAAGTAATGTATTTTTTAATATCGGAAAAAAAGCCGCCCAAATCAAAAATCGGATAGCCCGTAATCTGCCCTGTGCCATGATAAGTAATATCTCCGCCTCTATTGATTTTAAAAAACTCAATGATTTTTTCCTTCAATTCCGCTTAGTTGAGTAGCAAATTTTCGATACTTCCGCTTTTGCCCAAAGTATAAACGTGCGGATGCTCGCAAAACAATAAATGATGCATTTGCTCTTTTTGTTCCGCTTTCGGCAAACTACGGTTGCTTCGCTTGATGGCTACTTTCTCTTTCATCAATTGCGTTTGATAGTCCCATGCTTCCTGATATGATATATGTTGTAAATCTTCAAATATTACTTTTTGCATAATTTTTTGTTTCCGTGCTCGTTTCGTAACAGTAAACTTTGACCGTAAAAAAAATTAATCTACCCGTCCGTTAGGTAAGTTTTAATTTGTTTCTAAGGTAAAGTTTTTTCGAGATATGCCGCAAATTTCGTAAAATTGATTCATCCTTCCAATTTCAAAAAATATTATTCAAAAATGGCTCAACATAACGAACTCGGCAAACAAGGCGAACAAGTAGCCTACCATTTTTTATTGCAAAAAGGCTATACCATACTTGAGCGCAACTGGCGAACGGGGCGTGCGGAAATAGATTTGATTGCAAAAATAGATGAAGTAATGGTATTTGTAGAAATAAAAACCCGTAGCGATAATTATTTTGGCGAACCAGAAAGTGCCATTACTCAACAAAAAATGGACTTAATGACGCACGCTGCGGGTTTTTATATGGAAGAAGTGGGCCACGATTGGGAGTTTCGATTTGATGTCATTTCTGTGATAATACGAAATGAGAATACTTATGTGACCCATTTTGAGGATGCTTTTTGGAATGATTGACCCTGTGTGGGCTATTGCTTCCGCATCGTCCATTTTAGTTTTTTTCCTTTCATTGGGCCATTCAAAATGGTAGAATATCCTTTGATTATTTTTCTTGAATCGTCAATTGTCCCGATGGCTTTGACCGTTACTTTTCCAAATGGTGTTTTACTTTCTTCTATCCAGCTTACTTTTTTGCCACTAATTGCAATCTCAATTTTCCCAAATTTGGACGACTTTCCATAAAGTATTCCTTTTTCTTTAGAAATTTCCATTACACTACTCTTCCATCCAATAGGCGTTTTAATTTTCATCTCCCAATCTCCCATAGGTATTGCGCTGGGTTTAATAAAATGCCCAAAAGAGGCTGAAAATGCGAAAATAGTTACCATTATCAATTTCATAAATTTACTTTTTTTTTGAAAAATCACCTTACTAATGCTTCATATAAGGTCTCTAAAACGATGCTTTTTTTATAACTTTTCTCTTTTTCATAAAATAAAAAAGCTTGACCATAGATATAAAAATCTATAATCAAGCCAAAGTAATTTTTAAAACTCGAACTACCCTTTTTGATAATATGTTTACTACAACTCAAAAGTCTCGTAAATGAATACTCCTAGTTTGTTTTTATCCATGAAAACGCTCGCCCTTCTCTGCCATTTTCACCAAAGTTTTCGGAGCAGAAAAACGCTCGCCATATTTTGATTTCAATTCATTCATGGTATTGACCACGTTTTGAACGCCCCAAGTGTCTATCGCACTAAAAGGCCCGCCCGTAAATGGCAAAAATCCAATACCAAACACAGCACCCAAATCACCATCTTTCGGATTAGCAATGATGCCTTCTTCTAGGCACAATACCGCTTCTTTGAGCATCAACATCACCGCACGGTTTTGGATTTCTTCTCTTTCCAACTCTTGTTTGCCGTTGCCTTTGAAATAGTTGTAAGCCGATGGGTCCACGCCTGTTTTCTTACGTTTGTCATTATAAGCAAAGAAACCTTTTTTGTTTTTCTTTCCTTTTCTGCCATCCGCATTCATTTTTACTACCGCCTCGCACACCTCAAATCCTGCTCGTCCTTCCACGATTTTTTTAGAACTTTCGGTAACGTGCGCCGCAATATCCAAACCTACTTCATCCAACAAAGTAATCGGCCCAACGGGGAAACCTTTTTTCAATAAAGCCTTGTCCACTGCGTCAATTGCAATGCCTTCATCTATCATCAGCAGACATTCATTCGAGTAAGGTGCAAGAATGCGATTGACATAAAATCCAGGCCCATCTTTGACTACAATACAAGTTTTGCCTTGCTTCAATCCCATTTTATAACACGAAGCAATCACCCAATCTGCCGTGTAATCCGTCTTAACGATTTCTAATAATGGCATTTTCGGAACAGGCGAAAAATAGTGCATTCCAATCACCATTTTAGGTTGATGAGCGTGCTTTGCCATCTCGGTAACAGAAAGTGACGAAGTGTTCGTAGCGATGATTACATCGTCTTTGCAATTCGTTTCGATGTCGCTGATGATGCGTTTTTTGAGGGACATTTCTTCCAAAACGGCTTCAATGACGACATCTGCTTTATCAAAATTTTCATAAGTCAGTTGTCCGTTTACATTGCCAATTTGTTGTTCGGCTTCTATTTTAGTAATCGAGCGGCGTTTCATTTTTTTAGAAATGGATTTCCAAATCTGCTTATAAGCAGCATTAATCGTATCTTGATTAATATCTTTCAAAAGTACATTAATACCTTTCGTTGCACTCACTTCCGCAATACCTGCGCCCATAAATCCTGCGCCAATCATCCCCAAAGTGTTCAAGTCTCGTGCGCCATCATAAGGCACTTTTTTGTTGTCCGACATCGCAAAAAACATCGAACGCAATGCCTTACTTTCATCCGTCAATAACAAACCTTCAAATAATTCCAATTCCTTGGCGTAACCTGCTTTTGCACCTTTTTTAATACCCGTTTCTACACAATCTATAATGGCAGGAATAGCAGGATAATTGCCTTGTGACTTGCTAAAAGCCATTTTTTTAGCTTGACTAAATAGCATACCCCGACCGATAGGACTTTCCAAAACTTTTTCCATCAAGGATAATTTGGATTTCCGCTCAATTGGCTTTTTAATCATGCGTTTTGCCATAATGATAGCTGCTTGCAATAGCTTACCTTCGTCGGTCAATTCATCAACTAATCCCCATTGCTTCGCTCGATGCGCAAAGATATTTTTACCCGTCAGCATCATATCCAACGCCTTTTGCACGCCTATCAAACGTGGTAAACGCTGCGTTCCGCCACCGCCTGGCAAAATTCCAATCTGAACTTCGGGCAATGCAAACTTAGTCCGAGATGATTTCGTGGCAATTCGGGCATGACAAGCCAAAGCTAATTCCACGCCTAATCCAACGCAAGTGCCGTTTATTGCTGCAATAACTGGCTTTTTCAATTGTTCAATACGAAATAAAGCCTCGTGTCCTTTTGCCTGATGTGGTCGAAATTCACCCTCTTTCTCAATGGCAAAGGATTTAATATCCGCTCCAGCGAGAAAGTCCGGTTTTCGGCTAATAACAACGACCGCTTGTATCGCATCATTATTCTCTAACTGATTGGCAAACTCTTCAAAAACGCCCATGACTTCTATCGAAACCACGTTCATTTTCTCAAACTGATGGTCTATCCAGCAAATGCCGATATTGTCACGTACTTCTATTTGTATAAATTCTTTTAATTTCATTTTAGTTTTTTTAATGGAATGGTGGAATATAGGAATGTTGTTGCTACTGCTATTAATGGCAAATATAAGCGATTAACAGCGGTAGCAACAATATTCCATCATTCCTACATTCCATCACTCCATTTTTTTACCAACATCGCATGACCATGCGCCCCAGCCGCACAAGCCGCCAAAAGTCCGTAAGTGCCGCCTTCATGCTGCAAACGATTAGCGGTAGTCGTTAATAATCTTCCGCCAGTAGCACCAAACGGATGACCAATCGATAATGAACCGCCCCAAAGATTAAACTTATCCATTGGCACTTCTCCCACTGCTTTGTCTCTACCTAAGTTTTTTTGTGCAAATTCATCAGAAGACAATGCTTCGAGATTAGCAAGAATTTGACCAGCAAAAGCTTCATGGAATTCAATCACATCCATATCATCGAAAGTCATATTTTGACGCTTCAATAATTCAGAAACCGCATAAGTTGGCCCAAGTAGCAATTCATCTTCCAATCGCTGACCTGTAAACACAAAATCTACGACTTCTGCCAATGGAGTAAAACCCAATTCTTTCGCTTTTTCTTCTGACATCAACAGCACTGCCGAGCCGCCATCGGTCAAAAATGAAGAGTTCGCAGCCGTCAATGTTCCGAATTTTTTATCAAAAGCAGGACGAAGTTTAGCTACTTTTTCAATGGTAGAATTGCCACGAACGCCGTTATCTCTATCAATGACTTTAAATTTTGGTGGCAAATTGACTTCCACGATTTCATTTGGCAAATGCCCTTCTTCGTGTGCTTTGTGCGCCAACTGATGCGAACGCACTGCAAATTCGTCTTGTGCTTCTCGGCTCACGGCAAACCTTGCAGCCATTACATCACAATCTTGCCCCATCATTTTATTCGTCGTATATTCTGAAACAGATGGGCGTTCTGGTACAAAATCCGAAAAGCGTAAAGAAGTCAAAAACTTCAAATTATCGCCCATTGTTTTGATGCGCTGTGCTTTGAAAAGTTTTTTACGCATTTTGCGAGGAAACTGTATCGGCGTATCTGAAGTATGGTCGATTCCACCAGCGATAACAATATCCGCTTGCCCAGTCATAATTTCCAAACAACCGTCCGAAATCGCACGATTGGCAGAAATACAGGCTTGCGAAACGGTTCTACAAGGCGTGGTATGTGGTACGCCAGCCATCAATGCGGCTTCTCGTGCTACGTTTGGCGTTTTGACATTTGAAATGACGTTGCCCATGATGACGGCATCTATCATTTTTGGGTCAATGCCCGTTTTGGTCAACAATCCTTTGATGGCAAAACCGCCTAATTGATAGGACATTAAATCCATATAGTCTGTGCCTGAACGTAAAAATGGCGTTCTCGCACCGTCGATGATTACTACTTTTTGCATGATATATTGATATTTTTTCCAACATATAGCAGTTATTTTAACACATAGGCACATAGAAAAATGTTTATTAGTTTTATTTTTCTGAGGAAAAATAATTGGAATTAAACCGCCACTTATTTTTTCATAAAAAATAAAAACGGCTAATACTCTTCTATTTTCTATGTGCCTTGTGTTTAAAAAAACGCTATTCTTTGAAAACACTATTTGTTATTTTAACACATAGGCACATAGAAAAATGTTTATTAGTTTTATTTTTCTGAGAAAAAATAATTGGAATTAAACCGCCAATTATTTTTTTATAAAAAATAAAAACGGCTAATACTCTTATATTTTCTATGTGCCTATGTGTTTAAAAAAAACGCTATTCTTTGAAAATACTATTTGTTATTTTAACACATAGGCACATAGAAAAATGTTTATTAATTTTATTTTTCTGAGGAAAAATAATTGGAATTAAACCGCCACTTATTTTTTCATAAAAAATAAAAACGGCTAATACTCTTCTATTTTCTATGTGCCTTGTGTTTAAAAAAACGCTATTCTTTGAAAACACTATTTGTTATTTTAACACATAGGCACATAGAAAAATGTTTATTAGTTTTATTTTTCTGAGAAAAAATAATTGGAATTAAACCGCCACTTATTTTTTCATAAAAAATAAAAACGGCTAATACTCTTCTATTTTCTATGTGCCTTGTGTTTAAAAAAACGCTATTCTTTGAAAACACTATTTGTTATTTTAACACATAGGCACATAGAAAAATGTTTATTAGTTTTATTTTTCTGAGAAAAAATAATTGGAATTAAACCGCCAATTATTTTTTTATAAAAAATAAAAACGGCTAATACTCTTATATTTTCTATGTGCCTATGTGTTTAAAAAAAACGCTATTTGTTCTTTTAAAAATCGTATTTACCAGCTTTGATAACCGCCTGAGCAATATTTCTTCTGAGTTCCTTTGGATTGACATTAAAAGGTCGAAGCATTACATTCACTACTCGATTGTAATTATTTTTCTGACCGCCAGTTGTAAAACTCGCTACTGCTTCCAAAGCCGCTTTTCTAGCTTTTTCGACTGCTTCATACAAGTATAATTGCACCATTTGTTTTTGAATAGCTAATTTTGCTTCATCAGAATTCGCCTCACCTTCTAGCTTTTGAATTTTCAAATAAGCCGATTCGCAAACGTAGGCTTCTTGGAGAATGGTAGATAAGTTCAAGATAATTTCTTGCTCGTCTAGCATTTCCTTTTTGAGCTTTCTGCCCGCCATGCCCGATACAAAAAGGAATGTATTTTTTAAACCTTTGATAATACGTTCTTGTTCAGAAACTGTTGATTTTGAGCGAAAAGGATTGTATTGCGAAGCGATAAAACCTGGCACTTTTGCACCTGCGGCTTTCAAATCCAATTCTTTGGTCACAATGCCACGTTTCATTAATTCTCCAACGGCTAACATTGCATTGATTTCGTTTGTGCCTTCGTAGATTTTGGTAATTCTCGCATCACGATAGCCCATTCCTAAGCCTGTTTCGGCTGAATAGCCCATGCCTCCGTGCATTTGAATGGCTTCATCTACGGCATAACACGCCAGTTCCGAGCCTTTTACTTTCACAATTGCAGCTTCGATGGCAAATTCTCTAATCCCATCAACTTTGGCTTTATTTTCATCAATGCCAGCGGATTTGAGTTCGGCTTCTTTTTTATCAATCAAATCTGCGCAACGAAAAACAGCGGCTGAATTGGCAAAAATGCGCATAGAAATATCGCCAATTTTGTATTGAATTGCCCCAAATTCTGAAATAGATTTGCCAAACTGCTTGCGTTCGATAGTATATTTTACCGACTGATTTAAAGCATTGACTGCTCCGCCTGTACCACCCGAACCTGCTTTGATGCGTCCGCCATTCAAAATATTCAACGCCATTTTGAAACCACCTTGACGCTCGCCCAATAGGTTTTCGGCAGGCACTTTACAATTATCAAAAAAGATTTGTACGGTCGAAGAACCTTTAATACCCATCTTTTTTTCTTCTGCGCCTACTGAAAAACCTTCATAATCGCGTTCTACAATAAAGGCGGATAGCTTTTTGTCATCGTCAATTTTAGCAAAAACGATATAAATATCAGCAAAACCACCATTGGAAATCCAAATCTTTTGACCATTGATGATATAATTTTTTCCGTCTTCGCTCAAAACCGCTTTGGTTTTTCCAGCATTCGCATCCGAACCCGCATTTGGTTCAGTCAAAGCATAAGCCGCAACGTATTCTGCTGTCGCAATTTTCGGTAAATACTTTTGTTTTTGCGCTTCATTACCATAATATACGATTGGCAAACAACCGATAGAAGTTTGCGCGCCAAGCGTTGTAGCGAATGAGAATCCGTACGCCAAATTGAAAGAAATTAAGGTATTGGTTCTAAAATCTAAACCCATTCCACCGTATTCTTCTGGAATACTTACGCCACAAAGACCAATTTCGCCCGCTCTTTTGAGTATTGCCAACATTTCGGCTTTGTCTTCTGGCTTTGTAATTTCCAACTCTCTACCTCGCTGAAAAAACGGCTCTTGAATTTCTTTTATACAAAAATCCCTAACCGTATCGCCTACCATACGTTGGTCTTCTTCAAATTCTTCTGCTATAAATAATTCATTCGCTGGCGTATCGCCTACGATAAAATATCCACCTTTTACACGTGGATTTGGCTCTATCGCCTGTTGTTCTTTTTTTTCTTCCTTGACTACTTTTGGTTCGTCAAATAAAATGTCGTCCATGGTTGATTTTTTTTAAGCGTTTAATTATTTCACACCGTCTTAGTCGAAAACAAATTCGATATTGTTTTAGAAAATTTCCTCTGCGTGAACTCCAACTCTTTTAAAAATTCCTTCTGTCTTTCGGTTTTCCGTGACATAAGGATAAACTAAGTGTAAAATGACTTCTATTACATTATCTAATCCTGCATCTGGATTGCCCAAAATAGCTTGGCGAATAAACCAAAAATGCAAGGTTTGTAAAATGGTTTCGGCAAGCGTGTGATACAATCCAGATATTGGCTCGGGAACTAAAACGCCCTTGCCTACTTGCATATATAATATGTTCTTAACGATGTTGATTTCTTCTTTGGCGTGTTTTTCGTGCTGTTTCCCTATTTCGGGGAAGGCTCTAATGATGTCCAAAGTATCTTGATAGAAAAATCGAAACTGGTTCATGAATTCAAAATATACCTTTGCTACATTCGCCTCTTCGCCTTCTTTTTGGAATAATCTATCAGAAATTGAAACTTCATTCAGCGTCTTTATCATATAGCGATAAATAGAAGACATGAGTGCTTCTTTGCTATTAAAATGATAAGTCACGCTGCCTACGCTAATATCGAGTGCAGAAGAAATGTCTCGCATCTTGACATCAAAAAAGCCTTTTTCGTTAAATAACTGTATCGCTACTTGTATGATTCGTTCTTTCATTTGTTCTTTTAATCATAAGGTTAAACATTGGACAGTTTGAAAACAGCAAGTATTTTCTCTCGTACAATGTACGGCAAATGTATTCTTATTTTAATTAAAATACAAATCTCATCGCCATCTCTATCAAAAAATGATAAATTTCGTGGAAGGGTAGCCTGTATTATTTCTATTTTAAAAATAAAAAAGCTGCTGCCGCAAGGATTAATCCAATGCAACAACAGCCTTCAAATTGTATTTAGTAAAACGTTTGAGCCTTTGCCTTTTATTGGCAAAACTGGTTCAACATCTCATTTGCCCTCGGATAACCTAACTGGTGGGCTTCTCGCAGCAATCGGCAACCTTCCTCTTTGCTGCCCAAATTATACTCTGCCGAGCCTAAATAAAACTTTGCATACGGCACTTCATAGCCCAATTCAATGCTGCGAGTATAATGACGACGGGCATCATTGTAGCGTTTGTTATTAAAATAATAATCTCCGAGTTGCAAATGCGGACGCTCGTAGTCTTCTTTGAGTTCTATGGCTTTTTGCCAATTCAGCACGGCATTGTCCAAGTCGTTGAGCGTTTTGAGTGCCATGCCTTTATTGAAATAAAAATTAGCCGTGTTTGGCTCTAGCGAAATGGCTTTGTCATAAAGCGGAATAGCGTTTTCGTGCTGATTGAGCAGCGTATAAGTATTGGCTTTATTGTTATAAAAACTCGCTGATTTGTCATTGATAGCAATGGCTTTATCAAATGTTTCGAGTGCGGTCAGGTAATCGTTTTGTCGGTTGTATTCGTTGGCGAGGTTGTAATATGACATCGCTTTATTCGGATAATGCTCAATAATATCCGTAAAAAGTGCCATGCCGTCTTTCCAGACCAAAGACCTGTTATAAGACATTATTGCTAAAAGCAGCCCGACGGCAACCAAACCATAATTGGCATAGGTTTTAAGGTTTTTGGACAATAAAGAATACAGGTAAGCAATGATAAAAAACAAGCCTATATACGGCAAATAAGCGTATCGTTCGGCAACTACCGCCCGGCCAAAGGGTATCAGTTGCACCACCAAAATTAAATTGATGACGTAAAATCCAAAGCCAAAAATTAACGCTTTTCGGTGTTTTTTGAAAAATAAAATAGCTAAAACCACCGCTACGGAAAGCATCGGAGCGAGGTAATACAAAGTCGGTAAAGCTCCGCCCGATTTTTCTGGAAAGTAATGAATTGCCGACAAATTGACTGGTGCGAACAGTTTCACGCCATAAAATCCGAAGCCATAAAAGGCAAATAATATTCTATCGACAAAGGAATAAGTCGTTGCCAATTCGCTGACTTCTTCCGAATTGTTGCGAGCCAATACCGAAATCACCGCAAAAATGATGGCAATACCCACCAATGGCAATTTCGACATCCATGCTTTTCTGTCCAACTTTCCGTTTTGATACCAATCTATCAGCAACAGCACAAATGGAAATACAATGGCAGATGGCTTTGTAAATAGGGATAATACAAATAGCAAATAGACCCAAACCACTTTTCGTTCTTTCAGGTACATCCAAATACCGCCTAAGAAAAACGAGACATACATCACATCATTGAGCGCAGAAACCCACGAAACCGCCTCTACCATCATGGGATGCACCGCAAATAAACCTGCGACAATCAACGCCAAGGTGCTGTTTTGGTCTTTATCATGGTTAGCGAATAGCGTTTTGAAAACCTGAAAGACTAAGATAATATTGAACAAATGGAAAAACAAACTAATGATGTGGTAAGGTCTTGCATTTGCGCCAACTGCTTGATAGATAGCACTAAATGTAAAAAATGTCAATGGACGATAGGCGTTCGAGTAGGTTTTTGTAAAAATATTGACCACATCGAAATTTTGGACGTATTGATTATTTAAAATGTTAGAATCGTCGTCCCAATTCACAAAATTATTGCTAAAACTCAAACTATAAGCAATGAAAGTCACTAGCATAATCGCTGCGAGCCAATACCAATAATTTGGAATAGAGGCAGATTGTTGCGTTTTTTTAGCCTTTGCTCTAGCTTTTGGCTGCGGATTATTTTTTTTTGTCGGCTGGCTTTTGGGAGTTGGTTTTGGTCTTTTGTTTGGTTGTTTACGTTTTGACATGATTTTTCTTTTTTTTTGGAATGCTCGAAACCTCGAATGGCGTGTTCCATGTTGTCATTGACAAAAATAATGCTATTCTAATTCCTTTTCCTTATTTCTTCGTCTTCGTCTCAAGAAGTTGCAAAATATCAATTTTCTATCAAAAATTAATATTGGAGTTCAAACAAAAACACCTTGTCCATTTTAGGTTTTTCGCTCCTAATATCTCGATTAGATTATTTCATTCCTATTCGCTTACAGTCTCATATATTAATTTTAACTTAGCCGATGAATGTTGTAAAACGTTTTTTTTGCGATTTAAACCCAATTTTTCAAAAAAAATCAAAAATCAAAAACTCATATAGTTCAACATCTGAATATCAATCAAAAGAGCCAAATTATGGATATAGTTAATCAAATAGATTTGTGGATAGCTGCTTTTGCCAGCTTTGTTTGGGGTTTGCCGTTGCTAATGTTATTGGTAGGAGGCGGTTTGTATCTGCTTTTTTTATCTAGATTTCTACCTTTTAGATACTTGCGTCATGCGATAAAAGTGACCAGAGGTAAATACGATAATCCTGAAGACCCTGGTCAAATCAATCATTTTCAGGCCCTAACCACGGCACTTTCTGCGACTATCGGCATGGGGAATATTGCGGGCGTAGCCGTGGCGATTACGCTAGGTGGGCCAGGAGCCATTTTTTGGCTTTGGGTAAGTGGCGTTATTGGTATGAGTACGAAGTTTTTTACTTCTACGCTTGCTATTATGTATCGAGGCAAAGATTCTAAGGGCGAATTGCAAGGCGGCCCGATGTATTTTATCATGGAAGGCTTGGGCAAAAACTGGAAACCTTTGGCGGTATTCTTTAGTATTGCCGGACTAATTGGCGCATTACCTATATTTAATGTCAATCAATTAACGCAAGCTATTGGCGATATTTTGCTCGTTCCGAATGGCATTGCCGCTGACCAAACCTCCAAATTAATTATTGGGGTTATTTTAGTCATTATTACGGCTATCGTGATTTTGGGCGGTTTGAAACGCATCAGCGAAACTGCGGCAAAACTCGTTCCTGCTATGGTAATTTTGTATTTTATTGCGGTGTTGATTATTTTAGGTATTAATTTTAGCGAAGTACCTAAATATTTTACTATGATTTTTACGGATGCTTTTGCGGCAGATAACTATAAAGGCGACCCCATGTTTGGAGGCGTAGTGGGCGGATTGATACTGTTAGGCATCCGACGAGGCGCATTTTCCAACGAAGCAGGTATCGGTACTGCTCCGATGGCGCACGGCGCAGCCAAAACATCCGAAGCGGTGCGAGAAGGTTTGGTGGCAATGCTAGGGCCTGCGATTGATACATTGATTGTTTGTACGCTTACGGCACTTACTATCTTGGTGACGGGCGTGTGGGAAACTACGGGCGATAATGGCGTTTCCTTGACTGCCGAGGCATTCAACGCCTCTATCCCTGGTTTTGGAAACTATATATTGATGGTTTGTATCGCTGTATTTAGTATTTCTTCGTTGTTCTCTTATTCTTATTATGGCTCTAAATGTATGGGCTTTTTATTTGGCGCAGACAACAAACATTATTACAACTATTTTTATTTAGCTAGTATCATTATGGGGGCGGTGTTTCCTTTGAGTGCTATGCTCAATTTGATTGATGGCTTTTTTGCCTTAATGGCAATTCCTACAATGACCGCAACGATTATTATGGCTCCGAGAGTGATGAAAGAGGCGAAAAAGTATTTTGCTAAAATGCGAGAAAAGGGAATATTGTAAAGTATTAGCCAGCGTTGTATAAAACAAATAACATTATCATGTATAGAATACTCTTCATCTTCGTTTTTCTTATAGCCATTGATTTATATGTTTTTCAGGCGTATCGGTCAATTTTTAAAAACCTGCCTACCATTTGGCAACGAGTAGCTCATATTGCCTATTGGGCAATTCCTGTGGTGATGATTTTGTCGGCATTGCTTTGGCAACGGGTAGATGTTGGAAAAACGGCGGTGACTTACATCCGAACGTTTTTCTTTGTTTTGTATATTTCTAAAATTATTGCTGCTTTGGTGATGTTGGTGGGCGATTTGGGTATTTTTCTAGCTAAAGGCGTTCACTATCTTTATGATAAAACAGAGATGGGCAATATTCGCAATTATTCTCGACCTAAGTTTTTGAGAAATATGGTGCTGATAGTGGGCGCAATTCCGTTTTCTACCCTGATTTATGGTGTGATTAGAAACGCCTACCGTTACCGTATTACTCGCTTGAGCGTTGCGCTCGACAACCTCCCCGAAGGCTTGCAGGGTTTGAAAATTGTTCAAATTTCGGATATTCATTCGGGCAGCTTTACTTTCAAAGAACCCGTTAAGAAAGCAATAGAATTGATTAATGGAGAAGCAGCGGATTTGGTGTTTTTTACAGGCGATTTGGTCAATGAACGCTCTACCGAGATGAATAACTTCATGGATGTGTTTGATAAAATAGAATCGAAATTGGGCGTTTTTTCAGTTTTGGGCAACCATGACTATGGCGATTACGCAAAGTGGAAAGACCATGACGAGAAGGAAAGAGATTTTGAGCGAATGCAAAAAATCCATAAAGAATTGGGTTGGGATTTGCTAATGAATGAAAATCGAATTTTGGATATTAATGGCGCACAATTGGGCATTATTGGCGTTGAAAATTGGGCTGCTCAAAAGCGTTTTCGCACCAATGGCGATTTGGCGAAAGCCTACAAAGGCGCAGAAAATGCTGCGGTAAAACTCCTACTCTCGCACGACCCTTCGCATTGGGATGCAGAAATCACCAAAGATTTTAAAGATATTGATATTACTTTTTCGGGGCATACGCATGGTTTTCAGTTTGGAGTGCATATTCCAGGCGTTATCAAATGGAGTCCTAGCAAATTTTTATACAAACAGTGGTGGGGCTTGTACCCTAAAGGCAAACAGTTTATTTACGTGAATCGAGGTTTGGGCTTTTTGGGCTACCCCGGGCGAGTGGGAATGTTGCCAGAAATTACGGTGATGGAATTGAAAAAGGCGTAAGAAAAGTGGGCAGTTTTACAAAACAATCTATTTGAATTGTCTTGAATAAATCGACCTGATACAGGCTCGTTCGACGATATTCTATCCATTAAAAAATAAACAAATATGAAAACGATACCATACTTATTTACTTTTTTGGCCTTGTTGCTGGGTTTTTCGTTGGCAGCGCAAGATAAAGATAAAGACAAGGACGAATACGAAAACAGTCAAGATTATTTGGAGAGTCTGATGGGTTCTTACAATAATGTCGTTTTACTTTCGGACAGTCGGTATGTTGCGGTAAAGGGGTCTCCATACTTCATTGACGAATGGAAAACGGGCAATATCGTGACGAGCGAAGGGAAAGTTATCATGGATGTGACGCTCAAATTGAACGCTTACGAAAACGAATTGTACGTAAAAGTCAATAAAAAAGAACGCATTATGATTGATAATGCTACCATTAAAGGCTTTGTGCTTAAAGATAGTTTTACCACACATACTTTTGTAAAAGAGGATGTTTTGAAATATAAAGCTACGTTTTTTGAAGTGATTGGTGCGGGCAATGTCACCGTTCTAAAAAAACCTCACATCAATCTTTTCGAGTCGGATAATGATAGCGGCTATCAGATGGAAAAATCAAACACCTTCAAGAGTAGCCCAAAATATTTTATAAAAGTAGGTAGCAAAAAATACAAAGTACTCCGCCGAAGCAAAAGCGCATTATTAAAAAATGTACCTAGTCGCATCAAGAAAAAATTGAAATCTTATTTAATAAAGGAAAAAATCGACCTTAAAAAAGATGCGGATTTTGTAAAAACCATGAAATGGATAAATGATGAATTGAAGAAAAAGGAAGAAGATAAAAAAGATATGTAGAATAGTATGAGTATATGTTTACTAAACTTTAAAAGTTTAGTAAACATATTATCTATTATGGAGTCTCCTATTCACTTATTCCTTCATGAATTTCCCAGTCAGTGTACCTCTCCCTCCTATTGTCATGATATAAAAATAAATACCGCCGTCCAGTTGTTTTATCAAAGTAGAAGGCACTTGATAGCGAGCATTCAAACCATAAATCGGCTCTAAATTCATTTTAGCTACTATTTGTCCAAGTGTATTCATTATAGTAAATTGAACCATATCGGATTCATTTTCTAACTGAAGCTCAATCGTCATTTGGTTGCGAACGGGGTTGGGATATATTTTTTGTACAAAATGGCTCGAACTACCTTTCACTTGCACGCTGATATTTTGAATATTTTCATCCATCCAGTTGAGGCGTTTTGCAAACCAATTTTTGAGCCACAAAATTTCAGCAGGATAGCTGCCTCCAATGTAATAATTGGGCCAAATGTAAGTATCTAAAATATCGTGTTTTGTAAAATTTCTACCCTGCGCTTCATCCAATATTTGGGCAGAACTGTCAATAATACCATGAATATTTTCCACACTAAAGGCCGATTGACGCAATGCTGCCCAACGATTTTGTAATTGTACCACAAAATCGGGGTCTGTCATTAATTTATCCCACCAATAACCAATCAGCCAATAATCATTTGGGCAAGTTATATTGTAATTCAATACCCAGCCATGATGACTAGGCCCCAAACAAAAATCAGCATTACCCATTGCAATATTAAAATCCCAAATCGGCCCCATCTGAATTTTGCCGCCCTCGGCATCATTTTTTTTATGAAAATAAGTGCTGATACGGTAAGCGTCGGGGTTGCGAGACAACTCATTCAGCAAAATATAATCTATAAAAGACTCTACGTCAATGTATTTTCTAAAACCAATATCGGGGTCTTGATAATCTTCGCTGACCAGTGCTTCTTCAAAATCATACATATATTGCTGGATATATTCATACTGCAAAGGATGCAATTCTTCCGATTTTGGATAAATGACTTGGTAATCCAATCGGATAGTTTCGCTCGAAAATTGCGACGGAAAAATATTGGTATCGTAAATCCCGTACTTATCAAGCCTCAAAATATAACCGCCAGTAATTTCATCGCCATCGAGTTTGTCGGGCGTGAGTTTGGCAATATCCACACGGTTTTTGTCTCTTTTGATTTTTTCTATCAACACATATACGCCAACGTATTCGCCATTCAGCACCAATTCACAAAACCTCGTGCGACTAGCGTATCGCCCTATTTCGTTGCTCAATTGATACATCAACGTATTGCGAACCAGCGTTTTATCTGAAACTGGCCCATAAAAAATCCAATCGTTCTCTTTGGGCATACCGAGCAGCGAAACATTCAAATTCTCGCCGCTCGTGTCTCGTGTTTCGATGCCATACGATTTTTTATCAAAAAAGAATTGCGAAGACTGCCCTCGTAGTTCTATGCCTATTTTACCATCATACTCATTGAATGGGTCAGAAAGCGCATTTCGTTGCCCTTCTCCATTATAAATAATTCCCATTGTAGCATCTCTTTTCGGTTCGTCAATAATGGCATACGTGCTATTGATAACCACAATTGGCAAGTCAGAAGATTGAAAATTCACTTGCGCCATCGTGAGGTTTGCAAGTAGTAAAAATGGTAAAATATATTTCATAAAATTGTATTATGTTTTTGATTTATATTGTTTGATTTTAAAGAGCTTTCTCATAAAAAATTTTAAAACCATAAAAAAAATAGGTTCTTTTTCGTATGGTTCTAAATCTCTTGATTAAGGATATTCCGTAAAATGAATGACAAAACGCTTGGCTTTCCAGATTTTACAAAACTAGAAAGTCTTTTTTGCTCGCTAGTTATTATTAACTACGAGCGGTGAACTGATTAATTCCCAATGCTCGAATCACCGCATCAATATCATCATACAAAAATCTATCCTTTTCATAATACGTAATACCGATAGCTTCCAATCGGTTCATGAGTTTTTGGCTATTGGTAGAAATTTGAAGCGGAATTTTACCATCAAATTGCTTCATTCGCATTTCTAAGGCTTGCTTGCTGGTAATCAGATGAATGGCTAAAATCTTCTCTACATTTCCAATCATTTCCAGAGCCTGTCTGCCTGCAATTGTTCCCATACTTACATGGTCTTCTTGGTTCGCACTCGTCGGAATCGAATCCGCCGAAGCAGGATGCACCAGCACTTTGTTTTCAGAAACTAGGGCTGCCGCAGCGTATTGTCCCATCATCACGCCCGAATTGATGCCCGAATGCTCCACCAAAAAAAGCGGCAAACCGTCGTTGTGATGTTTATCGTTGAGTTTACAAATTTGGCGTTCGAGCATATTGCCGAGTTCTGCAATGGCTAATTTCAGATAATCCAATACCAATGCCAAGGGCTGCCCATGAAAATTGCCGCCCGAAAGTACTCGACTCTCTTCTATCACGACTCCATTGTGCAATTGCTGACCTTTCATAAAAATAATCGGATTGTCCACCACGGCATTCAACTCTGCTTCAATTACTGATTTCACGTGATTCAATGCGCTTAGGCTTGCGCCAAATACTTGCGGCATACAACGGACGGAATAAGCATCTTGTGGCGTTATTTTTTTGAGTGCAATGGCTAATAATTGTTTCCAAGATAGCCATTCTGCCGTATTTTCGGGCAAGAGGTGACGGTGTAAAAATTCGCAAAACTGTCGTGGAATATTCGACATCAAGGTTTTGATGCTATCGGATTGTAATAAAACATCTTTGGAATTGACACTCAAAAGCGTCTGGAGTTGTTCGATTTGAGGAGCGAGATGAGGCAAGTTCGATAGTTTTAAAAGCTGAATGCGCTCTTCTATTTTTTGATGTAAAGCGGAGTAATCCGTAATTTGAACGAGTTCTTTGGGAAGTTTTTCTACAATTTGAATGGGCGATAAGCCGATAAATTGGCTTTTTTTAAAATGCTCACTCAGTTGCAAACCCACTGCCCGTTGTCCCTGATGTCGCCTGACAATATGAATGACATCATCAAAGGCTTGCGAACGAGCGCACAAGGCTTCGGCAAACATTGCCCCACTTTCTACGGCTCGCTCCATCAATTGCTCTGCCTGATGCACCGCCAATGCACCGAGCGCATTCATTACCGTAGTGCCATTTATCAAAGCTAGACTCTCTTTGTGCGTGAGTTGAGCCGCTCGTATCGAAACTTGATAGCCATCATCTGACGGGCGCAATCCGTTTAAGTTATTTTCTTTTTGGATATTTTGATTAATTTCTTGAATTGCAGGCAACTCATATAAGGCATTCAAAGTATAGCGTTTGCCTCTAAAATCCACTTTGCCAAATCCAATCAAAGCCGATGCCATGTGGGCAAGCGGAGCTAAATCGCCACTCGCTCCTACCGAGCCTTGTTGCGGAATAAAAGGATGAATCCCTTGATTAAGGAATTGTAAAAGGAGTTTTGATAGTTTGTAATCGGATGCCCGAATGCCCTGCCAAAAGCGTATTCAGCCGAATAAACATAATCGCTCGTACCATTTCTTGGCTGAAAGGCTCGCCAATACCCGAAGCGTGAGAAATCAATAAATTATGCTGGAGAAGTTCCGCTTCGTCCGAAGGTATATTTTTATCGGCATTGATACCAAAGCCCGTCGTTACGCCATATACTATCTTTCCTTCTTGTACTTGCTGATGAATAAATGCTTGTGCTGCCTTTACTTGTTGAATAGCCGAATGGTCAATCTCTACAATACACGTTTCGTCATACGCCACGGCAATTACATCTTCTATTCGGAGATTTTTACCACTGATTACAATTTTTTTCATTTTTGTTCCATTTTTTTAGCAGCATTAGCCGCTAATCGCAAACTTTAATCGTTACACATATACTTCTTTTTTTATTTCCTAATAATCAGCTCTCAAACATATAAGGTTTTCCAAAAAAGTTTCACTTAAATATACATTTTTTTGTAAAAAAGCGAGTTTTTGTTTCTTAGCTTGCCATTCGTTTTATATATTTGCTCTTAAATACTTTCACTAAAATCAATACATAATGACAGCCACACTAACGTACACGCTTATCTTGGGAGTTATCTTTGCTGGCAGAAAAGCCTTTAAATTGGTAGCAAACCATTATACTCAACAAGACTAGGCATACCTAAACACTGTTAGACAATTCCAAAAGCTGTTCACTGACCGAATTTAATACTTAAAATTTACTTACAAACAACAAAAAAGGGAATGACGATTGTCATTCCCTTTGCTATTCTAGCTTGATGTTAGTTTAAGTTAGTAAATATTCAAATTTACTTGCGACCGAAAAAGCCGCCTAAAAATTTCTTGCCGATGTCCATCGCATCATCCATGATATCGCCATCGCCATCTTGGTCAAGCAAATTAGCTACAAAGCCTAGATTTCCACCTTTTTTAGTGGATTGTCCTTGATTTTGCAATAAACCAATGATACTACCAATATCAAAACCGCCGCCGCCGCTGTTATTGTTATTATTGTTATTGCCTGCTTTCCCGAGCATATTCATTATCATTGGCGCAAGTTGCGTTAGAAGGTTAGAAGAAGCCTCCTTGTTCAATCCGCTTTTTTCGCTGATAGCCTGCTCTACTGTTTGCTTTTTGCCACCCAAAAACTGGTCAATGATGCTGCTACCGCCATGCGTGTCATTTCCACCACCGATATAGCCTTGCAAATCATCAAAGATATTGCCGTCTCCGTTTTTATCCAAAAAGCTCATAATAGCGTTTTGTCCGCTCGGACTTTCTGCGCTTCGAGACATTGCCCCCAAAATAGTTGGCAATGCTGCGTTTACCGCCTCCGTAGTTTGCTCTTTTGTACCGCCAATAGAGTTGCTTAATTCTGCGATAGCATCATCGCCAAGTTGTTGTTGTATTGCTTGTAAAATATCCATTCCGTTGAATTGTTTGATAAAACATTAAATGAAAAAATTCTGCTATTCTGACCCCAAATAAATTAAAAGGTCACAAAATAAAAGTTTTTTTGCAATCGTCTGTTATAGACAATATTCTGCTTTGCACCATACCATTTTTTCAGTATAAAGCCTGACATATAAAATCATTCCTTGAATGGTGAACGAGCCGTCCATTCTACAGGCGCAAGAAAGAACTTCACCGCTTGCCGAACCACTAAGTTCATCACTGGATTTTTAAATTTGACGTAAGCAAACATATCGTGAGCATCTGCGCCTACGGAGCTTTTGATTTCGAGTGCTGTCCGAGCCATTGCTATGGCATTGGTTTTTGCATCTATTCCGTTTCGTATCAAATCATAGAGCATATTCAAATAAATTTGCATTTCTCGATTGTAATCATCATTAATACCCAAAAAATGCGCATCCACCTCGTGCTTGCCAAAAATCATGGTATAAAACCCAATTAATTCTTCCTTATAAAAATAACCAATTAACCTAAAATCATCGCCTAAATATTCTTTTAAGCCATAAAAATATTCCGAATGCAATCGCAATGCGTTGAACTCTGCCTTGCTCGCAATTTGGCGATAGAGGTCAAAAATTTGAGGATTTAATGCTTTAATATCCGCTAAGTCCAGTTCTTTTTTGGTAATGTCTTTGCCTTTTTTGAATGCCCGTTTGGCTCGCACCCTATATTTTGACGACATGGCTTTGAGGTAATCGTCAAAGGTATTCCAATCTTCTCGGATGGAAATTATCATATTCGGCAAGGCAGACATTTTATTGTATTTTTTTTGCTCAAAATCTGCTAAAGGCGGCAGGCTATTTTCAAAATATTCTTTAAAAATAGTCACCGTTACTTTTTCTTTTTTAATAAAAGGCAATGTTTTAGAAATAGCCTCGTGCAGTATATCTGCGAGATTGAGCGTTTCTTTTGCCGTATTTGAAAAATAAAACCCATGTTCGCCCGTCACGAGCAAATTGCCGATAAGCAACACATGATAGTCAATGAGGTTGGCAGACCATTTTTTGAACTGAAAGGATAATGCTTTTTTATTTTCGGTTTGTTGCAGAGCGTTAAGGCTTCGGTAAGCATTGAAGTGTTGGATTTGCCCCATGACAAAACCTATTGGTTGTTCGTTTTTATAAAAAATCCAATATACAAACCGCATATCTTCGGGCGGATAGGCTTCGAGGCAAGCTAAATAGTTTTTTTGCAAAAATATATCTTCTATTTCCAAAACTGACCATACATCAGGCATATTCGCAATGGTACGAAACCATTGGCATCGAATGCCATTTTCTGAAAGTGCAATCGTATTTTCGGTTGAAAGGCTTGAGAAAGAACTGGTTTTTGTTTGCATGGTTTTTTTGGTCGTGTTTGTTTTTTCTTTCGTTTTTTTAGGAAATATTTTATTCTAATGAGTTTTTATATTCTACTTCTACAAGTCGTAAAGATAAAAAAAGCTACCGATTGTATTGGGAATCAAAGCTGATACGCTACTCAACCGACAATTACTTGAAGGTATTTTTAATTAAAGTTTTGCTCTAGTTTTTCGTTATTCAAAAAAAAATCGAAGCAGTAGAAAAAATTCTTACCGCCTCGATTTTCTTTATTTTAAAATAAAATCCGCTATCATTTGCTATAAACTAAGTTGATTAATATTTATTCTAATCTCTACGGCTCAAGTATATCATTACCAAATAAATCACTTGTACTACTGCCGCCAAAGCTGCCGAAACGTAGGTCATAGCCGCCCACCAAAGTGCTTCTTTTGCGCCTTTATGCTCCGAAGAGGTAGCCACACCCGACGTATTGAGCCATGCCAAAGCTCGATTACTAGCGTCAAACTCTACGGGCAACGTCACTAAGCTAAATAAGGCTGTGACCGCAAAAATCCCAATGGCAACCAATAAAACCCACTCATTGCCAAATCCTCCTAAAAAGATAAAAGCTATGGTGAACAAGTATTGCTGTACGGTTGCCGAAATCTGAACTATCGGTACAAGGGCCGAGCGCAATTGAAGCATACTATACGCCTCTGCGTGCTGAACGGCGTGACCGCATTCGTGCGCTGCTACGGCTGCCGCTGATATGTTTCTGCCTCGAAACACCGCAGGACTCAAACTCACCGTTTTGCTTTGCGGATTGTAATGGTCCGTCAATATGCCTTGTCCTTCTACTATTCTGACATCGTAAATGCCGTAATGTTTGAGCATAGCTGCTGCTATTTCTGCCCCACTCATGCCGTTATTCATTCGGTAGCCTTCGTATTTCTTGAATACACTTTTTAGGCGACTGCTGAGAAACATACCTATTAAGGTAAAGACTCCACCGATAATCATTAAACCTATATAAATTCCCATTTTTTAATTTTGTGTTGTTCTAATAATATAAATCTTTAAAATAGTTAAAATTTATGTTTTTTCAACAGTATAATTGAATAGACTGTTCTTTGGATTAGACTAAAATTTCGTTGTATTCGACGAAAACCTAAAAAATATGTCACAAGCCTTAGCTAAAAGCTAGAATTAAAAAGCTAGATAAAATTGTGAATTTAATGCCACAATCTTATCTAACTTCCATTATTTTTACAAATATTACGATTAATCAATTATCTCAAATTTCAGATAAGGGCGCAATACTTCTGGCACTACGATGCCTTCTGGCGTTTGATAATTTTCGAGAATAGATGCAAAAATCCTTGCCAACGCCAGCGCACTACCATTTAATGTATGCACGAGTTGCGTTTTTTTATTTTCTTTAGAACGAAATCGAAGTTTCATCCTATTGCTTTGAAAGGTCTCAAAATTAGATACCGAACTGACCTCTAACCAACGCTCTTGAGCGGCAGAATATACCTCAAAATCGAAGGTAAGCGCAGAAGTAAAACTCACATCTCCACCACAAAGCCTTAAAATACGGTAAGGCAAGCCCAGTTTTTCCAATATTCCTCTGACGTGATTGAGCATTTCTTCCAATACTTCATAAGACTTATCGGGGTGCGCCAATTGTACAATCTCGACTTTATTGAACTGATGAACTCGATTCAAGCCTTTGACGTGTGCGCCATAAGACCCCGCTTCTCTTCGGAAACAAGGTGTGTAACTGGTGTATTTAATCGGCAAATCTTTTTCGTCCAATATTTCATCCCTGTGAATATTCGTCACCGGCACTTCGGCAGTTGGTATAAGATACAAATCATCTTTTTCGGCATAATACATCTGCCCTTCCTTATCGGGCAAAGACCCCGTGCCGTAAGCCGTAGCTTCGTTCACCAAATGCGGCGGAATAATTTCTTCGTAACCAGCGTTTTCGGCTTCGTCCAAGAAAAAATTAATCAACGCACGCTCTAGTTTTGCGCCACGCCCTCGATATAATGGAAAACCTGCGCCAGAGATTTTTGCGCCAATTTCTAAATCGAATAATTGGTATTTTTTTGCCAATTCCCAATGAGGTTCAGCCCCATCGTGTAGTTTCGGAAAATCGCCTTCCCATGCTTGATATACTTCGTTATCTTCTTCAGAATTGCCCGCAGGCACAGATGGATGCGGCAGATTCGGCAACTGAATCAAGGCTTCGTCCAAGTCGCTCAATACCTTGTTTTGTTCCTCTTTTAGGTTTTGAGACTTTTCTTTCAATGAACCAATGCTATTTTTCAGCGCATTTGCTTCTTCTTTTTTGCCTTGTCTGAATAGTTGCCCTATTTCTTTGGATGCGCTATTGTTTTTTGCTAAAATTTCGTCTAGCTCTTGTTGGATAGCTTTGCGCTTATCATCCAGTTCAATAATGGTATCCACGAGCGTGAGTTGCTTAAAGTTTTTTACTTTCAATCCTTCCAAAACACGCTCCTTCTGCGTTCTGATTACTTTTAATTCTAACATAATATACTTTATTCTGTGTTATTTTTGTGGCAAAACGCTTAAACGTTTATTTATAACTACTTGGATTTTTTAAGCAATTATCGGTTTTTAATATATCCTGTAATGATTAGTTTAGCAAACTAATCCACCACTTATTATTCTTAGGTTTCTAATTTTTTTTAATTTTGGCAAAGATAATCTTTGATTTTTAAAAATTAAATGTATTTTTGTGCCACAATTAAAAATTAGACCACTTACCATTTTAGTATAAAGATTTCTGAGGTAGTGAGCATTTCAATGAAATCAGTTGGTATTCCTTTCAAATTTATTTTTTTCCTAACAAACAATTTGATATTTAAATTCACGAAAGAAAACCAATCCTTCAATTATTTTTATCTAATAAGGTGGGTTTTATAAGGTTTGGTCTAAATATTGGCAACTAATTGATATAGTTCGACGTTATTCAGTAAAATAAGTGTTTAATAGCTTTTTTTTATAAAAATAAGAATACATTGCGTTGATTGCTTACTTATACAATACAATCAAAATCACTTTATCCGATTAAATTTTCTATAACTAAAGGTAGCGCATAAGATTATTTGATAATTAAGAACTGTTTGGTTTAATTATTTAACAGTGTTTACACAGTTTATCTTATACATTGAGTATGAGCTATTTAATCACCAAATAATCTTATAGCATTCATCCAACCCGTTATAATTACATATCAAATTACAATCTGATAATCATTTTTTAATCTAAAATTTAGGAATTTTAAAACTAACCGTATTAATCCTATGTACGACATTTTGCAATTAAACGAAATGCTGGTGCCAGAACTGCGAGACATCGCAGATAGAATTGGCTTAACCCAGTATAAAAAGCTCTCCAAACAAGAATTGATTTATAAAATTCTTGACCACCAAGCTATCGAAGGCAATAAAAATACGCCTCCTGCCGACCAAAACGAAGAAGAAATACAAACAACTACTAAAGAAGAAGTAGATAATAAACCTAAGCGTCGTCGTCGTACTAAAGCTGAAATGGAAGAAGCTAGAGCGGAAGAAGAAAAAGCGAAGGAGGAAAAAAATAAAAGCCGTGGACGCAAAAAGAAAGTTGCGCCAGAGGTAGAAATTATTACAGAAGAAGAGTTTTTGAAAGAAATGGCTTACTCCTGCGCTGAAAGAGGTCGAAAAGGCTGAAAAAGCGAAGAAAGAAGAAGTCAAAACGCCACCGCCTGCGGAAGAAAAACGTTACAAAAAAGAGGAAAAAAGCTCTCGTGATAATAAAAGTAACAAGGACAATCGTGATAATCGTGACAATCGTGATAACCGAGACAATAAAGACCGAGAAAAACGTGGCCGAAATACTCGATTCAATATCGAATTTGATGGTATCATCGAAGGAGAGGGTATTTTGGAAATGATGCCTGATGGCTATGGTTTCTTACGTTCATCGGATTACAATTATTTGACTTCTCCAGATGATATATATGTATCGCCTTCTCAAATCAAATTATTCGGATTAAGAACAGGTGATACTGTGCAGGGTGCTATTCGTCCTCCAAAAGAAGGCGAAAAATATTTTGCGCTACTAAAAGTGACTTTAATCAATGGTCGTGAGCCTTTAGAAGCTAGAGATAGAGTACCTTTCGACTACCTCACTCCTCTTTTTCCGCAAGAAAAATTCAATATTCCTTTAGGGCCAACTCATTATCCTACTCGAATTATTGATTTGTTCTCGCCTCTTGGGAAAGGACAGCGTGGATTGATTGTGGCACAGCCTAAAACGGGTAAAACTTTCCTTTTGAAGGATATTGCCAATGCTATCGCTAAAAATCATCCAGAGTGTTATTTGATAATATTATTGATAGACGAACGCCCAGAGGAGGTAACAGATATGCAACGTAGCGTAAGAGCAGAAGTAGTTGCTTCTACTTTTGACGAGCCTGCAGAACGTCATGTTCGAGTGTCAAGCATTGTACTAGAAAAGGCGAAACGCTTAGTAGAATGTGGTCACGATGTAGTTATTCTCTTGGATTCGATTACTCGTTTGGCAAGAGCGCACAACACCGTAGCTCCTGCTAGTGGTAAGGTATTGTCGGGTGGTGTGGAAGCAAATGCTTTGCACAAGCCCAAACAGTTCTTTGGTGCAGCTCGTAACATCGAGAATGGCGGTTCTCTTACAATACTTGCTACTGCGCTGACCGATACGGGTTCTAAAATGGATAGCGTTATCTTTGAAGAATTTAAAGGTACAGGTAACATGGAGCTTCAACTTGACCGAGGATTGGCGAATAAACGGATTTTCCCTGCTATTGATATTAACAAATCCAGCACTCGACGTGAGGACTTACTCATGGATAGCGAGACGCTGAATCGTATGTGGATATTGCGCCGACATATAGGTGATATGAATCCAGAAGAGGCAATGCGATTTTTGAAAAATCAAATGAAAGGAACTCGCAATAATGATGAGTTTTTGATTTCGATGAATGGCTAATTTTTTTAAGCTATTTGGGGCTATTGCTCAAAGAAAGCGCAGTTTTGTATTTTATTACAAGGCTGCGCTTTTGCTATTCTAGCCCATTTTTAATGTCACATTTTTTCGGTACAAAACACCTCGCAGAAATTTTCTCATAGTATCTCAAATATCAGACTATCCGAAGAATCTCCTTATAAAGTCATATCATGCAGTATAATTAACAAACAACAATTACTATATATACTGCATTACACTATGCTCAAAAAAAAACGACGCTATGAAAAAATTAACATTATTCTTTTTAATGCTTTGCTCTTTTGGTCTAAATGCTCAACAAACAGCTAATAAAACGCTTGTAAAAACTTTAAATATTGGAGATTTGGAAGTTATCACCGTTAATCTTGATGGTAATGTACAAACACAATTTTGGGATGATGACAATGCGGTAAGAGTACAAATGGAGATTATTTATAAAAATGCTGACCTTTACACCATGAAATATTTGATTATGAAAGGTAGATATGATATTCAATTATCTGATGAAGATCCATCTTTGATTATTCAACCTAATTATAAAAAGAATATTCCAATTAACGCTAAAGGGGATTTGCTTATCGAAAGTATCAGTTACACCATTTTTATACCGAAAAACGTAAAATTGATAGATTTCAACAACAATGAGGCTGCTACAATTGCTGAAAATGAAAATAAATAATTTAGCAATAAGCATGATAAGTTCACATTGATAGTTTTAATCATCCTTTTGGATACAAATCAACGACCATGTTGGTATTCTTAGGAGTACCAACATCTTCTTTTTTATCGCTTAAATTCACAAGTCATAGCACTCAAATTCACACTGGGCTTACCTGATACATTACGACCAAAACCGATAAATAAAACACTAATACTCACTAAAAAAATTTAATCAAAATCTTCTCAAAAAGGTGTGAAATAAAAAAGCAAACATCAAAACATTTTAAGTACCTACTATTAATGAGTTAAATTTTTTAATATACTATACGCTAAATATATCGCTATGATTAAGATATTTGACATGCACGGAAACGCTATCCTAGAATTTGAGTGGCAACAAGGCGGAGATATTAATCTTGCTGACCTTCCAGAAGGTCAATACTTCATTTCGCTTATACAAGGCGAAAAAATTATAACCGAAAAAATCATAAAAACACTTTAACCCCCCGCCCCTGTGATTGAATACAGCAAGCCTTAGCACTGAAAAGTGTTAAGGTTTTTTTTATAGCTCTACCGAAAAACGCCTAGTAGTGATTCAAGTTAATATGGTTCGGTTTATTTTTTTCTTATTTTCTAAATATTAACTTTGAATGAGTTTTTTGCTCAAAAATTCCAGTTTTAAAACACAGAATGGTAAAAGTAGCAATACAAAAAGGGCTTTATGCCGCAGGTGGAAAAATGTTGTTGGATGTGAATTTTAGCATCGAAGCAGGGAGTTTTGTAACATTATATGGCAAATCTGGCGCAGGAAAAACGACCATTCTGAGGACGCTCGCCGGCCTGCTCTCGCCCGATAAAGGAATGATTACAGTGCAAGGAAAAACCTATTTTGACAGTTTCAAAAAAATAAACCTCACACCTCAAAAACGGCAAATAGGCTTCTTATTCCAAGATTACGCCTTGTTTCCCAATATGACGGTACTCAAAAATTTGGAATTTGCATTACTCAAAAACCAAAACCCAAAAATCATACAAGAACTTATTGAAATCATCGAACTAGGCGAACTCCAACACCGAAAACCACACACTCTCTCGGGCGGACAACAGCAACGAGTCGCTTTGGCGAGGGCATTGGTGCAACGCCCCAAAATCCTTTTGCTCGACGAGCCGCTCTCTGCCCTCGACCTCGCTATGCGCCAAAAACTCCAAACCCACCTCCTACAAGTCCATCAAGAATACCAACTCACCACCATTCTTGTCAGCCACGACGCTTCCGAAATTCTAAAACTTTCGGATAGCGTACTGGAACTCGAAGAAGGTAAAATTATAAGAAACGAAAGAGCAAGCGATTTTTTTGAGCTTCAAAACATCCAGCTCAAAGGCATCGTGATAGCTATCCAAAAGAAGGAAGGCAAGAATTGGTTGCAAGTGCAAATTGGAGAAAACATCATCACGGTCTCCACTTCGCTCAATCATTTTAAAATAAACGACTCGATTCGCCTTGATTATCATTTGATGAACTTAGAAGTCAATCCATTACTTCAAAACTCAATCATTTCATCCCAAAAACCTATTTGATTTTCCTTATTTTTGCAAAAAAATAAAACAAAGAAAAATGAATATACGAATGAAAAACAGGGTAACAAATAGCAAACAGAACGTTTTGATGTTCGGTTTGCTATTTTTTTTCAATGTCCATATCTTAGCACAAGACTTCGGCACATTGAGGGGTTTTGTAATGGATGCCGACGGAGAACCAATGATTGGTGCAAATATTCGAGTATTGCAAGCAAATACGGATATTTTAGAAACAGGTGCAATTACTGACGAAAATGGTATTTTCATATTAGAAAAACTAAAAACAGGGGCTTATACTCTACAAATTTCTTATGTCGGATTTCAAAATAAAACACAAAATGTAACGATAGGAGCAGGAAAAGTCATTAGTTTGAAGATTATCATGGACGAATTGAATAAAAGTATTGGAGTGCCGATAGAAATTTGGTCGCCCAAATTTTCGCCAGTACTCACGAGCAAAGAGATTTACGAAGCTCCTGCCGTATATGACGACCCCGGACGAACGGCTTCTCTCCTCGCTGGCGTGAACGTAGTGGACGATGGCACCAATATCATCTCGGTGCGTGGCAACAATCCGAATAGCTTGAAATGGTACTTGGAAGGAATCGAAATTCCCAACCCCAATCATACCCCAAATGCGGGTACATCTAGCGATAGAATCACCACTTCGGGCGGCGGTGTGAATATGATAAAGCCTCAATTTTTTCAATCTACGGCATTTTATAATGGCGCATTCAACACAGGATTGGGTAATGCGACGGGCGGCATATTGGATATGAGAATCAATAAAGAAATGCCAAAACGCAACCAACATTCTATACAAATAGGCTTGATTGGACTAGAAGCACTCTCGAAAGGGGCTATCAATCGAGAGAAAGGTTCTTTTTATAATGCAAGTGTGCGATATTCTACCGTTGGGCTGTTGGCGAATGGCTTTGGTTTGGATTTTGGAGGTGAAAAAATTTCGTTTATAGATGCCAATTTGAGCGTCTTTTTTCCAACTAAAAAATATGGCAACTTTACCCTTTTCAATATCTCAGGATTGAGTAGCAATATATTCAGAACTCAACGAGATACCGCCAATTGGGAAGTCCAAAAGGATAGATTTGATATTGATTTTTATTCGGCAACTAACATCACGGGCGTATCGCATCAGTTTTCTAAAAACCAACATTATTTTGAAACGACGGTGGCTTATTCGATATGGAATGCCGTGAGAAAGGGCAACCGTTTGGATGATAATTTCAATGCTACTTTAACGCAACAGGATAGCTTACAGCATCGTCGATTTTCGTTTCGCACCAAGTACCGCTACTATAATTTTAGCGCAGAACTCAACGCCAGCCAGCTCAATTATCAATTGTATAACTTCGATAGCACCGCAAATTTTCGAGCAAACGGCACACAAAATGGCTGGTTGATTCAACCTAGCCTGGGCTATTTGCTTTTCAAAAATTCCAATTACTACTTGCGATTTGGTCTGCATTCTATGATTTATACTGAAAATGGTTCGTACTCCGTAGAGCCTCGTGTGACTTACATCAAAAATCTACCTGGTCGTCGAGGAGATTTAACGCTGTCTTATGGCTTGCACAGTCAGTTGCAAGCTCCAGAAGTGTATTTAAGTGCCAATAATTTGGGCGAACGCATCAACCAAAATTTGGACTTTACTCGCTCGCACCATCTCAATTTGAAATACCTCAAAGAATCTCGCTATGGCAAATATGCCTTCCAAATTCAAGGCTACTACCAATATTTATTTGATATTCCGATTGCGAATGCGGCTGACCGTTCATTTTCAGTAATTAATGATTTGAATAGCTTTATTACAGATACGCTTGCCAATGAGGGCGTAGGACAGAATTACGGGCTAGAACTCTCTTATCGCAAAAACTTTGACCAGAATTTTTATATTTCAACCAACCTAACCCTTTATCAATCTAAGTATAAAGGCGGCGATGGCGAATGGCGCAATACTCGATACAATGGCAATACGATTGCTAATATTTTTGTTGGAAAAGATTGGATAAAGCGGCGCATCAATGATAAAAATCGAGTTATTTTACGTAAAATTGGTATGTATGGAAGAGCCGTATATGCGGGCGGTTTTCGCACAACGCCCATTGACCTAACGGCTTCTCAGCAAGCTGGAAGAACCCTTTATCTTGAAAATCAAGCCTTTACCGACCAGCAGCCCGATGTCTTTCGCTTAGATGTTCGTTTCTATTGGAAGAAGGAAATATTTTCTGATAAAATGCCCAATAGCCCTTTCAGAACGCATACTTTCGCTCTTGACATTCAAAATATTACCAACCAACAAAACGTCGCTTTTAATTATTTCGACGCACTTGCAAGGCGTAGTGATTACTAAGTATCAATTGGGATTGATACCTCTGTTGAGTTGGCGAGTCGATTTTTAATAAAAAGAACATCAAAACAAAAAGCTATGTTAATTACTAAAAGTATTAGTTTAATCAAAGTCCTCAAATGGTCAGGACACCATGTTATTTGGCTGTCGGCTTGCTCTACGCTTATTGCGCTTTTGTATAAGTATGAGGTTATTCAATTTGCAATTCCGTGGTTGCCGATTTCCGTCATTGGTACAGCAGTAGCGTTCTACGTGGGTTTTAAGAACAACAGTGCTTACGATAGAATGTGGGAAGCTCGAAAGATTTGGGGTGCGATTATTAATAGTAGCCGAGCATGGGGCAGTTATGTGGATAGCTTTATTTCCAATCAATTTAGAGATGAAGACGCTTCGGATGAGCATATGTATACTATCAAAAAACGATTAATTTATCGTCATATCGGTTGGTTATATGCTTTGCGCAGTCAATTGTTGGTCAGTGCGCCATGGGAACACATCAATCAAGGAGGTGGCGTTGGGCGGCTTGCAAGGCGTTATCAGGAGTCTTTTGGCGTTGGGTTGGTAGCTGATGAAGTGACACAGACCGAACTGAAAAATTTCTTACCTGCCGAGGAACACGACCGATTGATTAATCATGTCAATACGGCAACTCAAATCATCAACGAACAATCTCGAAACTTACAAGAACTCCGCAAAGATGATTTAATTGATGATTTCCGCCAGATGGAATTGCAGCAAATTTTATATCATTTCTATGAGCATCAAGGCAAATGCGAGCGCATCAAAAAATTCCCACTGCCTCGTCAGTATGCCAATATGAGTTTTTATTTCGTAGGCATTTTCTTGCTGCTTCTGCCGTTTAGTATGATTCCAGAACTGATGAAATTGGGCGAAATGGGTTTTTGGTTTGCTATTCCTATCACGGCTTTGGTAGGTTGGGTATATGTGATGATGGAAGTAATAGGCGACTATTCTGAGAACCCATTTCAAGGTATGGCAAATGATATTCCGATGCTTTCGCTCTGTCGAGTGATAGAAATTGACTTGCGTGAAATGCTCGGCGAAACGGATTTGCCACCAAGCATCGAGGCAAAAAATGGTATTTTGATGTAATACCCTTTTCAAATATTTATGTTGTATAAGAAGGAGCGGTTAATTTTTAGTTTTGAACCTGTCGGCCGACAGGTTCAAGTATTTTAGGCTTCCATTTCCCTATGTTTCCATGGGCAGTCTTTGGTCAGTGAATCTTTTATAATGGGTTCGCTTCCAAAAACTAAGGCGTGTTTTTTCCAAAACTGAATGGACTGAATAGACGCTCGACGGTCTTTGGGTTCTAATTCCGACATAGTGCCAATATAAGCCGTCAGTATTTTGTAATGGTTTCTGTTCTTTTTTAGCACAATTGTCATGCTGTTGGTGGGTTCGGGTTCACGGTTCAAAACGAATTGAGAATGCCCGTATCTGCCTGCCCGAATAGCGTAAATGAGTTCATCTTCATCCGTTATTTTCACACAAACATTCGTACCGATGGGTTTATCAAAATTAACTTGCTGCTTGATGGTTTTCTGTTTGTCGCAAGTTATTTTTTGGCACACTGCTTTTAATAGTTGAGGCGTAATTCCTGTGTGCAAATGGCTTTTTCTGCGGTCTATGATGCGTATTTTATCTTTTGAAATATAAATTTGTTGAATGCTTTTGGCTTGTTTGCGAGGTTTTTGTGCCAACTGAAAGGCGACTAATTGCCGTATTTTAACCGCATCTTTGCAGTCTTTTTCATTAAAAAAATACACCGATTTATCTTCCGTTTGCACCATACCCGTTTTGGTATCTGCATCCCATTCTATCACTCGCCCGAAATAAGTTTCCCCTGTAATCATTTGTATTTTTTATAAAAAAGAAGATTATTTGACAAATCTCGTCAATGTTGTTTGAATTTATCTTTTCTCTTTTTGCAAAGTTGGGTTAAATTTGCGATTATTCCAACGAAATAGGCGAGGATAGAAAAATCGGATAAAACCAAGCCTATTATTTGATATTTAAAAAAAAGAACCTAAATGTACGTTAAACACCGATTTAAACTTTCAGAAGTCCATTCTAGCTCGTGGATTAACGTCATTGTCGTAATGACAGTGAGTGCCATTACAGTAGAATTATACACTACCCATGAGAATTGGAGTTTTTTAGCCATTCCGCTCGGCATTCCTAGTATCATAGGCACTACCATTTCTTTGATACTCGCATTTCGTACCAATGCTTCTTATGGGCGTTGGTGGGAAGCCCGTCAGATTTGGGGCGCAATCGTGAATGATAGCCGAAGCCTTGTGCGCCAAACCTTGGCTAATCTATCAGATACCCATGAAATAGAGCGATTGGCACAACGTCAGATTGCATGGAATTATGCACTTTCTAGAAGCCTAAGGCAGCAAGAAGTGATGCCTGCTATTGAAAAATATCTATCGGCAGAGGAAATTGATTTTGTAAAAAAACAAAGTAATATCCCTAATGCGCTCCTCCTATTGCACGAACGCCAATTGAAAAAACAACACGAACTGGGCAATTTGGATACTTACCAATACATTCAAATCAGCAGCCTCGTCCAAAATTTAACGGACTCGATGGGAAAATGCGAACGCATTAAAAATACCTATTTCCCGACTCAATACAGTTTTTATATTCATTTCACTATTATGACTTTCGTGATTTCGTTGCCGTTTGGTATTATGAAAGAGATGGGCTTTTTTACTGTTTTCATAGCTGGGATTGTCGCATTTTTATTCCTTACCATCGAACACATGGCGATTGATTTGCAAAGACCCTTTGAAAATGCGCCAAACGACACGCCTATGACTGCGCTCTCTCGCACCATCGAAATTAATATTTTGCAAATGTTAGGTGCAGCAGAAATACCAAAACCTATTGAAGCTAAAAATGGTGTGATTATGTAAAAAAGAATGGCTTTTATTTTGTTTGATGAAAAAATTTAAAAAACAAAAAATGGCTGCTAGCTCATTTAAATAGAAATTCAAAGAACTAGCAGCCATTTTTTTACCATTCCTTATTCACAATATAATCATACGACTCCTTCACGAGCGTTTTTAATACTTCTACATCAATATCTTCTAATTTCTTGACATACAAGCACGACTTGCCCGTTTTGAATTTGCCGAGTTGCGCCATCAGCGTATCATATCTATCAAAACCAGCCATGATATAAAGCGTCAAACTCGTTTTGCGAGGCGAAAACCCCGCTGCCATAAAGTCTCCTTCTCTGCCCGAAGCATATTTATAATGATATTCTCCAAAACCTACGATGCTCGTTCCCCACATTTTAGGCGGCTGCCCCGTGACTTCTTCCATGATTTCGCAAATCGCAAAAGCATCATTGCGTTTTTTTTCGTCTTCCACGCTATTCAGAAAATCAAAAACACTTCCTTCGTTGAGCGTCGTTTTTAACTTAGCCATACTATTAGTTTTGAAAGTTCATTTAAAAAAAAAATTACAATCCTAACGCTTGCACGCCTTGTTCAAAAACAACATCTACCGGAATGCCTTTAGCTGAAAGTCTATCCAAATCAGCTTGCAATTGTTCGCCAATTTTGCCTTTTTCTTCTACCAATTTTTCAACACCTTTCACATCGCCGTCGCCTTGCAATTGCAAAATCAACTGCGATAAATCATTAGCTGCCGATTGCAGTTTATCAAAATTCACTTGATACGTTCCATCTTCCAAACGCTCAAATGCGCCTTTTTCTTTAAAGAAATTGAACCGAATCATGTTTGCCTTTCCATGTGCGCTCGATGCGCCAAAACGAACAGAGCGGAAGATACCTTCGCCATAAAAGTGGTGTAATAATCCTTCAAGTCGCCTTTGAGTTCGCCTTTTTCGTGCAATTGCGTAATCATATACAAGCCCAAAATATCCGCCTTGCCTTCTTCCAATGCCGAAGCCAATTTGCCGAGCGCATCACGCACTTTTTTCTTTCCGCCAGTACCCACCACATATTTTACGCCTAGTCCGTGCGCCACTTCATGGAACATCGTATTGCTAAAAAACGCATCAAAAGTGATGTGCTTACGTTGCGAAGGCGTAATCAACTCTTCCGAAATCGGCATCAATATTTTGTCAAATTTCGCACGCATCGCATTTTTCAATTGCAAACGGCGAGAGCCTTTAGCGTCTTGCACTCGATCATCATTCGGCAAATTAATCGCAATCGTTTTGCTTCCTGCGTTGCAATCGCCCGCATAATACACCACGTCATAAGCGTTCAATTGAGAATTGCCACCCACTTTATCTTGCTTATATTTAGCATCTACTGGTAAGTTTTTTTGCAATTCGGGCAAAAATGCAGCGTACTTTTTCAAACGCTCACTCCAGTCCATATCCTTAATCAATACGAAACACTCGTGCGCCGATTTTGCGCCAAAAAGTTGGTCTTCATAATTTTCGATAGGCCCTATTACCACTTCGATTTGGTTGTCCACCATATCCATCCAAGCCATATCGCTCGCCAAATAATCATCATTCAGCAATGCCGCCGCACGAAGCGTCAAGTAGTTTTTCAAGCCTGGCTCATCTGCCAATTCAGCCGCTTTTGAAACCAAAGCAGATGCTTTTTTGATTTTTTCTTCAAATACGATATGGTAAGGCACTTCTTGCAATTTACCATCGTCGCCACGTCTTACGAATGAATATTGACTAGGCGATTTTTCCAATGTTTTCTTTTCATCGTCGGTTAAATCTGTTGGATAAAAATTCGCGCCTTTTGGCTTTTCGCCAACACCTTCAATGAACGGCTTGTTTCCGTCCAACCTATCCCACGGGCCATAATTGATAATGGCAAACTTTTTCAAATCCTCATCTTTGATACTTTCCAGCAATGCCGCCTTGTCGCCATACGCCTCATACCAAAACAAATCATCCATGATTTTTCCAGCTTCGATGAGGAGTTTTACCATTTCTTTTTGGTTGTCAGAAAGTTTGGATAAGTCAGTCGAGAGTTTGAAAGTCGTGTATTTACTTAACAATTTTTGAGCAGGAGCATCCGTAGGAATTTCGCCTGTTACGTCATTGCCCGATTCGTTTTGTTGGCAGCTTGTAAAAAGAACAATCGCTGCAAGCACCGTTAAAAGGTATTTCATAGATATTATTTTTATTAGGAATTTTAGAAAAGTTAAATTTTTAATTTTCACACTAAAATAAAAAATTTAAAACCATACAAAAAAAATAGGTTCTTGTATTGTAGCATCTTCGATGCCTTTTCTAAACACACGAAGCACATAGAAAACAGGCGAAAACCATTTTTTATAAAAAAATAGCCTTAAAATCTTACGCTGTGCTACTATACAAAAATCTCTTTTTTAACAGTATTACTATCTATAAGGTAAATAATTTTGGTCTTAATTGATAGCAAAACAATATTTTTTTTATCCGCCTAATAAATATTTTGAGAATTTAAATTTGACATTTCCACATTGAGCAAATTATTATTAAAAAAATATATAAATAATACAATATCAATGATTAAAAGGAAATTAATCTTATTTATTAACAATGAAAAAAGAAATTATTTCTGCCATACATACTGAAATTTTCACAACCTACCAAAAAATTATCCTAATATCGGCATAAACATTTTATAGGTGTCTCTGTTCCCTTTCTTTACATTTTAAAAAAATACTTAAAAGCAAAGAAATGAAAAACTTAATCTTATTCGCAGTTGCAATTTTTGCAATGACTGCGTGCGATGAAACGCCAATGAGCGTAGATTTTGGCAGCACTATTTTTACCACTAATAATACGGATGGTAACATTCGATACTATTCTGTGGACAACTCAGGTAACATTACTGCTACTGGCACAGAGGTTGCCACACCGAGTACTGCCGCAGATGGCGTTTATTTTGACGGCTCTGCTGATGAACTTATTCAAGCATCAAGGTCCGATTTGGGTATAGATTTAATCGCAGATGCTGGTACTTCTATTTTTGACGGTACGGCAGAAGCACAAGTATTCGGCACAGGTGAAATGACAAGTCCTCGTGAAACAGCCGTAAATAGTAATTTTATTGTTGTAGCAGACAATGCCGATGTTGATGGCGACCCGCTAACGCTTGATGGTCGATTATTTGTTTACGCTCGCTCTGAAAGTGGTATTTCACTCAGAAATACAATTACAACCGATTTTAAAGTGTGGGGCATAATATTTATTGGAAGTGATTTGTATGCAGTGGTAGATGCTGATAATGAGCTAGCCGTTTATACTGATTTTTTAAGTAACACAGGGGATGCTACACTCAGTGCTAGTAAGCGTGTAGTTATAGAAGGCATAGTGCGCACACATGGATTAACTTATGATAACTCCTCTAATACTATGATTATGACAGACATCGGAGATGCTGGAAATACGGACGATGATGGTGGTTTTCATATTATTGAGAACTTCTCCAATAAGTTCAACGATGCAGCAAATGGCGGTATGATTACGGTTGCCGAGCAAACTAGAGTTTCTGGCTCTAATACATTGCTTGGAAATCCTGTAGATGTTGCTTATGACGGTGCGAATGACATCGTTTATATTGCAGAAATCGGAAATGGTGGAGGAAGATTATTGTCTTTCAGCAATGCCAAAACAGGTGGTAATCTTCAACCTACCTCTAATATAATGATTTCAAAAATCTCGTCTGTTTATTTGAATAATTAATCTCGCATCGCTAGTATCATGTTTGAAGCCTTGCCAAATTGGTGCAAAACTTCAAATATGAAAAACAAAGAAAGGTGAAAAGAATGAGTTGTAACTTGTTCTTTTCACCTTTCTTTGTTTATTTTTTACCTATCATCTTTGGCTTCTTAGAGCAATGAGTTCGGTGTAATTAATAAAAGGCTAAACGAAAAATCTATTAATTTATAAGGCAAAAACATCTATGCCTTGTTATAAAAAAAAATTTAAACTAGCTCGAAAATACTTTTAAGCTAATTTTAAAAAAAAAATAGAAATCGTGAAATTGCAAATAATTCATTTTTTATTTACTATATATACTCATTGATATAGGGATTTTTCTTTACAACATAGTGTAAATTCCTTTGTTTAAACTAATTTAATAATTTGCTTAAATACTAAAACATTATTACTTTTGCTATAATAAAAATTTAACATGACAAATAAGAAAAGTAATAACTGCATCAGAATAGAAGCTGACCAAACTCAAATAAATTCTTGTAAACTCAAATTGAAATTAATTAATCAATCAGTTGAAAGAGTAGCAAAAATCTTGAATTTGGCAGGAAATGAAACTCGATTAAAAATTTTGTTTTTGCTTAATCAAGAAAAAGAACTTTGCCCTTGTGATTTGGCAGATATTCTTGAAATGACTGTTCTTGCAATTTCTCAACATCTAAGAAAATTGAGAGATGCAAATATTATAAAAAGACGAAAAGTAGGACAAACAATTTTTTACAAGCTGATTGAAGATAATAACAATATTTTAAAAATGGTTTTAGAAAATGTAGTTATTACTGAAAAAATGGTAATAGTATGAAAGCAGAAAAATCAATGATTGGAGCAGGAATTATTGCTGCAATCGCATCTTCGTTATGTTGTATAACACCTGTTTTAGCTGTTTTAGCAGGAACAAGTAGTTTAGCAGGAAATTTTAGTTGGCTTGAGCCTTTAAGACCGTTTTTAATTGTAGGAACTGTTTTAGCTTTAGGTTATGCTTGGTATGATAAGTTAAAACCTGTAAAAAAAGATGATTGTGGTTGTGGTACAATTGAAAAGCTACCTTTTTGGAGAACAAAACAATTTTTAGGAATTATTACAGCCTTTGCAATTGTAATGACTGCTTTTCCGGTGTATGCAAATTATTTAATTCCAACTTCCTCTAAAAATAAAGTTTCAATAGTTGTAGCTGATAACGTCCAAAAAATTGAATTTAAAGTACAAGGGATGACTTGTACGGGATGTGAAGTTCACGTTCAACATGAAGTCGAAAAACTAAAAGGAATTATAGAAATTTTAGTTTCCTATGAAAAAGGAAATACAATTGTAAAATTTGATAAAACTAAGACTTCCGTAAAAGACATAGAGAAAGCAATAAAATCAACAGGCTATGAAGTAACGAGCTATAAAACGCTAAAAATTAAACAATTATGATAAATACAATCGAATTAAAATCAGTAATTACTTGTCCAAATTGTGAACATTCTAAAAAAGAGGAAATGCCAACAGATGCTTGCCAATTCTTCTATGAATGTGAAAATTGTAAAACGCTTTTAAAACCTAAAAAAGGAGATTGTTGCGTTTTTTGTAGTTATGGAACTGTAAAATGTCCACCTATTCAAGAAAGCGGGAAAAGCTGTTGCGGGTAAAAATTAATAAAAAATAAAACGATAATTCTCAGAAAATCATTATAATTTTCATTACCTAATCAACAAAAACTGCCGTTTCACAACTACTTCTTCGCCATTCAAATCATTATACACCAATACAAAAACATAAGAGTCATTTGGCATTTCTGTGTCTCGATAAATGCCATCCCACGGCATTACAGAAGTACCGTCTTTTGGGTGCATCATCTCGCCCCAACGATTAAAAATCTGAAATGAAACGATTTCTATACCAGCACGAGGATACACGAAAAAGTCATCATTTACGCCATCGCCATTCGGAGAAAAGGCATCGGGTATAAGTATAAGCCCTTCTTGCTGTACCGTGACGGTAACTTGAAACGTCTGCGAAGGGCAATTCGGAAGGCTCGCAGAGAGCGTATAAGTTGAGGTTTGTTCGGGTGCGACGGTAATCGTTGCACCAGGGACGATATTGCCATCATTGCCCACCCAAGAGAAAATAGTATTGGTATGATTAGATGAAGCCGTTAAATCCACCGCATCGCCAATTGTAATCACTACATCGTCGGGAACATCAACGATTAAACTATCTGGTTCGATAATCGTATAGTTTTCAATATCAGAACATCCCGTTGCAGGGTCGGTAACGGTAACGGTATAATCTCCGCCCGATAGGTTTTGTAAATCTTCGGAGGTAGCTCCATTTGACCATTGAAAATTGAGCGTATTCGCTACACTCGTGGTCGAAATATCTATAAATCCATTTTGGTCGTTGCTACATTGATTATCGCCAATATTATCCAATAGGATTTCAAAAATACCATCATTGAGTAAAGTGAATGTAAAATCCGTTTGGCAATTCGTGGCATCTGTTACCGTTACGGAATAAGTACCATCGCCTAAGTTGGTCGCTGTTGCCACATTTCCAGTATTTGCATTACTACTCCAGTTGTATTGATAAGGAGGTGTACCTTGCAATGGGTTTAATACAATAGTTCCAACTTGAACGCAAGTCGGTTGCGTAACTGTGCTTTGCACATTCAAAAAGCCATTGCCATTAACCACAATTGCCTTTTCTTGCGAGCAACCGTTGGCATCCGAAACCGTTACTCGATACGTGCCTGCATTCAGGTTATTAACCATTGACACGCTGCCTGGGTCAGGAATCACATCCCAATTAAAACTAAAAGGCGCAGTACCTGTCTGAATTTGAATATCAATAGCTCCGTTGGCTTGTCCGCAATTTGCATCCGTAACCACGTCGGTAGAAGTGAGTAACACTGGCGGATTGATAGTCAAATTTAAAATAGTATCACAATTGAGTGCATCGCTGACGGTCACTACGTAATTACCAGCCATCAAATTTTGAGCAAGATTTACATTTCCCGTATTAGCATTGCTGCTCCATTGGTAAGAATAGTTATTATTGGTCGTTATTTGAATTTGTCCATTGTCTGGCGCACAAAGCGGCTCAGTGACGTTTGAAGCCAATTGAAAGGCTGGATGTGGCGAGAATGTGATATTATTAATCGTATCCAAACAACCGTTGGCATCCGTTACAGAAACGAAATAAGTCCCACTTCCTAGATTTGCTGCCGTGTTAGAATTGCCCGAAACGTTGGCATTTGCTGACCAAGTATAAGTATAAGGCGTTGTACCGTTTTGAGCCGAAACCGCAATCAAGCCATTATTTTGATTACAAGATGCAGGCGTAATCACCGACGGATTGAGTTGCAAAGCCGTTGGCGTACTCACGGTTGTAGAAAGCGTGGTATTGCATCCGTAAGCATCCGTTACGGTAAGGGTATAAATTCCTGCCGTTAAATTGGTAGGCGTTGGCGTATTTCCAATGCTCACACTACTCCACGAATACGAAAAAGGAGGCGTGCCGCCCGAAGGTGTAGCATTGATTTTTCCATCGCTACTGCCAAAACAAGAAACGGGCGTTGGCGTAAGCGAAACGGAAAGTAAATTCGGTTGATTAACCGTAACGCTAGTCGATGTGCTACAATTGTTCGCATCCGTCACCGTGACGGTATAAGTGCCTGCCGAAAGTCCAGTAACACTAGGCGTAACTCCTCCCCCGCTCGACCATTGGTAAGTATAAGGCGCAGTGCCGCCTGTGGCATTTACAGCCGCTACACCATTCATATTTCCAAAACAAGTCAAAGTACTGGCTACTGCCGAAGCCGTCAAAACGGGCGGTTGAGTGACAGTTGCGGTGGTTGTGGTGATGCAATTATTCGCATCGGTGACGGTGACGGTATAGTTGCCTACGCCCAGATTTGTTGGATTTTGAACTGCGCCATTGCCGCCATTCCAATTATAAGTATAAGGTGCAGTGCCGCCATTCGCCGATAGTGTAATCGAGCCATTTGTATCTCCAAAACAAGAAACGGTATCATTTGTGGCAGATGCCGAAAGAGCGGCAGCAGGTTGAGAAATGGTGGCAGATGCCGTAGCCGTGCAGCCGTTTCCATCGGTGAGCGTTACAAAATAAGTGCCTGCGCCAAGGTTAGCAGGGCTTTGAATATTGCCAATGCCGCCCGACCAAGTAAATGTATAAGGCGTACTGGCATTTGAAATATTTAATAAAATACCGCCTGTGCTTGTTCCGAAGCAATTCGCATTCAGTACCGTTGGCGTAATTGTAATTGGAGGTAATTCCGTAATCGTTGTATTTTTAGAAATAGCGCATCCATTAGCATCCGTTATCGTGACGCTATAATTTCCAGCAAGCAGATTGTTGGGATTTGAAGTATTTCCTATGCTCGCATTGCTCCAGTTGTAAACATACGGAGGAGTGCCGCCCGAAGCGTTTACTGAAATGGCACCCGTTGCAGAACCTGCGCAAGCTATCACCGTAGGCGTAAGATTGGCAGAAATGGCATTGGGCTGATTGACCGAAGCCGAAGCCGTTGTAGTGCAACCTTTGGCATCGGTGACGGTAACGGTGTAAGTGCCTACCGTTGCGCCCGAAACGCTAGGCGAAATTCCTAAACCATTTGACCAAATGTAGTTATAAGGCGCAGTGCCGCCATTGGCAACTACATTCAATGAGCCATTATTTCCACCAAAACAAGATACATCATTCGCCGTAGCGGTAGCTGAAAGGCTAGCCGGTTGCTGAATGGTAAAGGTTTCGGTAGCGGTGCAGCCGTTTTGGTCGGTGGCAGTAACGGTATAATTTCCAGAAGAAAGGCTCGTAATGTTTGCCGAAGTCTGGCTTGTTCCAGACCATTGATAAGTATAAGTTCCGTTTGTATTCGATGTGATTTGGGTTTGAATACTTCCGTCATTTCCATTATGACAACTTACATCTGCTGCCGTTCCCGAAATAGATAAAGTAGAACTAATTCCAATGCTGCTACTCGCCACAATGGCGCAATTCGTCGCATCCGTCACCGTGACGGTATAAAGCCCAATTGGCAGGTTTGAAATAGAAGCGGTCGTTTGGTTATTCGACCATAGATAGGTATAAGGCGGCAATCCTCCGTTTGGCGTAACGGAAGCCGTTCCCGTTGCACTGCTGGCACAGGCTGCGTCGGTAGCGGTAGTCGTTGCCGTTAAGTTAGTTACAGTATTTACGGTAAAATCCTTCGGAATTTGGCAACCGTAAATATCCGAAACGGTCACAGTGTAAGTGCCTGCCATGGCATGTGAAATATCCTGAGTGGTACTGCCATTACTCCAAAGGTATTGATAAGGCGTTCCGCCTCCGCTCACACTAATATTGACATTTCCAGTAGTTGCGCCACAAGCGATAGTATTGCCGCTTACTGTAATGGAAATAGGCGTTGGCGGCTGAGTAACTTGCTCGCTTTTGGTAATTGTACAATTATTATCATCCGTAATCGTGACGGTATAATTTCCTGCGGTTAGTTGGTTTAAATCTTGGGTAGTGTCGCCATTGCTCCAAAGGTATTGATAAGGCGGTGTTGCGCCATTTACTGTCAAATTTATTGAACCTGTACTATCTCCATAACAAGCTAAAATATCGCCCGTAGAAGTCGCAGAGATAGGCGAAGCAGGTTGAGAGAGTATAATATTGGCGGTATCTACACAGCCTAGAGGGTCGTGTGACAGTCACGGTATAATTGATATTGGCACTTAGCCCCGAAGCTAAAAAAGTATTGTGATTGTTGCTCCATTGATAAGTAAATGCGCCTGACGGAACACCTGAAATACTTCCCGTAGCCGTAGCCGTAGCTTCGCCTGTGGAAGCTCCAAAGCAGCCAATATTTTCAAAATTAGCGATAGCCGCATTATAGTTTTTACAACAATCTCTAAAATACAAATACATCGTGTCTTGGTCGGTGCAGTTGCCCGTAGAAGCCGTGAGTATCATTTCTACGGTATCAATGGGGATGTTATTTAAAATTAAAGTGGGCGTAGGATGATTGGAATTGGATAAAGCGGCTTGCACCAATGGGTTAGATGCCGTCCATTGATAATTGACATTTGGACGAGTCGCAGTCGTATCCCCTATTTGAATATTAATATTATCGCCTGTACAAAATATAAAATCGTTGTGCGCTGATGCGGTAATGGGCGCAACGGTAAATGTAACAGCGTCAGAATTATTAGAATTTCCACAATCATCTACGATTGAACCTATCAAATTGAGGGCAAAATTGCCCGAATTGATTATTCTAGTATTTAAATCCAATCGAAAAACGGTGCTTGATTTTTTATTTAAAACGCCACAATCCAAACTTGAAACATTGGTAACGGTATTACCTGACAATAAAAAAATCGGACGGCTGAACGGAATCGCATTGGATAGGTTTATTGAAATGCACCAAAATATAGTCGTCTCCGCAAGTAACGGGCGCTATGAATTGGAAGGCTGGCGTTGCAGGATTGAATAAAACGGCAGTGCTATTGCCAAAATCAATAGAAAAACCGCCCGCTCCGCCTGTAAAATTGCTAATATTCAATACATAAACTTCGCCCGCATTTACGGTAATATCTCCTGTGAAAGCTGGAAAAACAAAGCCTAAATCACCATAAAATGGCGGATTGCTGTTTGCGCCTGTGCGTCCGTTGGCATTGCCACTTCCGCCTAGTACATCGGGAGAAGCATTACAAGCTACTTCCAAATTTCCATTAAAAATATCTGAACAGGCTTTATTGGTCATATTGAACAACGCCCAATCGTAGTTATCCGAGGCGTTATTGGGTGTAATGGTAAATCTCAATTTGCCGCTCAATAGCACT
>CALOED010000302.1:0-15434 GCA_942492005.1 uncultured Saprospiraceae bacterium | reverse complement strand
AGAATAGACTGCCCGACCATCGCCAATATGCGTAAGCAAAATAAAATCGGGTGCATGAATCACTACGATAAGCGTAGAAGAAAGAGAATTAGAGACAATGCCCCGTTCCTCTGCCAGCTTCAATAAGTCGTTTCTTACTTTGCGAAGCGTCTCAATAGCTACGGAGTGCCATTCTTCTTGCGTAGGCAGTTTTTCAGCAGATGCCCAGCCTTTTTCTTCTACCACGGCTTTGAAATATTCGCAGGCCTTTTTTACCGCCATTTCAGAGCCAATATGTGAATTAGAATAAGAGCCAGCCCCGTCAGCCACAACGGCTACGCCACGGTTTTCGTCAATTGCCACATAGCTAGAGCTATCTTGGCAAGGTATGTTTTCACGAACGTGCAAGTTGCCTATTACCGAAGCATAAGCCACCGTCCAATTCGATTTCGTCATTTTTTTGATTTTTTAAACGCAGAGATGCTATATTTCTCACAGAAGGTATAGAGCAGCAGAGTAATTAGAAAAAACTCTACCTACTCTCTACCTCTGCTTACTCTACAAGAAATCTCTTAAATTTCCATTTGCGTCCAACCGCTTACAGGTGGTAAATTGATATTTTCGCCATCTTTTGATTTGGTAATGACGCTGATACTATTGCTCAACCATTTGAAAAATTCGGAGAAGCGATAGCCTTCTAACGGAAGCGGTGGCGTAAGTACAGGGCAGATTTGAGCTAGTTTTTTGTGGTTGTAGCCTTTTACACCCAAACCAAAGAAAGTGAATTTTTTGCTATTTACAGCATCGTCAATCTCAATAGAAAGTCCGTCAATGTCTTGGTCGTAGTCAGGTTCGCCATCGGTAATCAATACCATAATCGGCCTGTAATACGGCTGACCTGTCTCTTTGTACCAACGTTTGCGGTTTTCGATGCTATCCATCGCCATTCTGACGGCATCCACGAGTTTGGTCGTGCCGCTAGGTCGAAGGGCGGGCATTCTAAAATTATCAATCAAAGCTGCTTCTTGCGTAGTTTTTACAGCACTGCCAAAGGTGATAATGCTGACTTCCAAACGATTAGCCGCTATCATATCTTCCTCTACGGCTTTATAAAACTCTTGCAAGCCTCTGTTCAATTGTTTAATCGGTTCACCAGCCATTGAGCCGGAAGTGTCTAACACCAAAGTACACAAACATTTCTGCTCGTAGTTATCGGGAGTTTCACCATGAAAATACTCCATGCGTTTTACGGTTTTAAGATTTTATGGAGAAAAATTTTGATATTTTATGGTCATAAAAAATGACATATTCAACCTCTCTCCTTCAAATAGATACGTTGTCCAATAATAACAACTTTTTAGGAGAAATGCTTAATTTTCAGACCAATGATGCGGATTTTTATATAATTATGTCCGAAACATTGGATAATACATACCTAAAGGCGGAATGTTGTTTTATTCGTTTAGGTTTAAAATATATAGCCTTAGCGTATATCTTAGCGCAGAAATTTTTTTTAAAAAAAACGAATATCCAAATAAGAGTTGGTCAATTAGTTAGAAAAGGTCATTTTTTACTACAAACGACTAAATCTTAATTGAAAAATTTTGTTAATCTAGTTCTAATTGTCATTTTTACACTTAGAAGAATAGATACACTGTTTTTGTTAAAACTATTTATTTATAAGATGAATTGCTTATAATTGGTAAAAATAGGAGCGAGGCAGAGTTATCGTTGTGTTTTTTAAGTGTTTGGAAATTCTAATCAAATAAAACTAATCAAATAAAACTAATCAAATGGAGCAACTCAGTTTAAGTTGGATTGATGGCGGAATCATCGCCTTGTACTTTGTACTTATAGTACTGTATGGATTGTACCATGCAAAGCGTAAAAGTTCAGAAGAATACTTTTTGGCGGGGCGTAACATGACTTGGCCTATTGTAGGTATTTCTTTGTTTGCAGCCAATATTTCGAGTTCGACGCTGGTAGGTTTGGCTGGAGATGCCTTCCAAACGAATGCACACGTTTACAACTACGAATGGTTTGCAGTTATCATTTTGATATTCTTTTCCATCTTTTTCTTGCCATTCTATCTGCGGTCGAGGGTATATACGATGCCCGAATTTTTGGAACGGAGATACGACAGCCGTTCGAGGTATTATTTTTCATTTATTACCATTGTTGGTAATGTTTTGATAGATACTGCGGCAGGATTATACGTTGGTAATATCGTCTTGAAATTGATATTCCCTGAATTATCGCCGTCGTTGATTATCATCATTTTGGCATTTGCAGCAGCAGCCTACACCATTCCGGGCGGATTGAATTCCGTTATTCAAACGGAAGTTGTGCAAGCGATTTTATTAGTAATTGGTTCTTGTATTCTGACTTATTTGGCATTCCAACAAGTTGGCGGCTGGAGCGAGATGATTGACGGATTGAACGCAAAGCACGCAGCAGGCGACATTGCGCTTAATGCCGAACAGATACTGAGCATGGCACGGCCAGAAAGCGATGAATTTATGCCGCTGTCTGGTTTGCTGATAGGTGTTCCGATTTTAGGATTTTACTTTTGGGCAAACAATCAATTTATGGTACAGCGTGTATTGGGTGCAAAAGACTTAAATCACGGACGTTGGGGAGCTTTATTCGCAGGTTTATTGAAATTGCCAGTGATTTTCATTATGGTAATACCAGGCGTTTTGGCTATTTTGATGTATGATAATTTGGATTTAACCAACCTTGGCTACATTGGCGTAAACGGTGAAGTTTGTGCCAACTTGAAGGATTGCCCGAATATGACTTATCCTGTATTGCTGTTTGATTTATTGCCTGTTGGATTGTTAGGATTGGTACTTGCGGGACTTTTGGCAGCTATGATGTCGTCGGTTTCGGCTACGTTCAATTCGGCTTCTACGCTCATTACAATGGATTTTGTGAAGAAATTCAATCCAGATATTTCAGATAAGAGATTGGTACGAGTAGGGCAAATTTCTACATTGGCATTAGTGATTTTGGCATCACTTTGGGCACCGCAAATTGAAAAATTTGGCTCGTTGTTCAAATACTTACAATTGGTCTTGTCTTATATTTGTCCGCCAGTAGTTGCAGTATTTATCTTAGGATTGTTCTGGAGAAGAATGAATTCATTGGGTTCAATTACGGCACTTTTATCAGGCTTCTTAATGGCAATATTTATGCTACTCAACCAAGGGTATGAATGGCTTCCTTCATTGAATGAAATCCATTTCTTACACATGACGGGGATTTTGACCTTGATTTGTGCTTTGATTCACATCGGTGTAAGTTTGTCTTCACCACGAGATGCAGATGAATCTATTGATGAATACATTTACAAGAAAGAGTTATTCGATGAAGATACAGAATCGCTTAAAGAGTTGCCTTGGTATAAGAATTTCAGAATATTGGCAATTATCTTATTGATTATTACTATCATTTTGGTGGGTTCTTTCTGGTAGGAAAGGGAAAATATTGAAATGCCTAGAATGAAAAGACCGCAATGCTAAAACTAGCACTGCGGTCTTTTTTTACACAAAAATCGGTATTAAAACGCTTCAACGATACCGCCAATCACAGCAAAGTTAATCATCCAATAAAGTACATTAACGAAAATATACTTAAATCCTTTTCTTTCAAATAAAGCAATAGTTGTAATGATAGGCATAGCCGTCATTAGAGACACAATTAGCCCATGAAATGCGCCATGACCGATTGGCCCAAACACCCCTTCATGCCCTGCAGGATGACCTTCCATTAGATAAGACATAAACGCTGCAATTATCATTGCCATGACAAACGCCAACCCGAAAATAACGGCCATATTGCCGCCTTGCACGTCTTCTTCGGTCATGCCTGCCGCTTTCATCCACATTGTACCTAATACTTTAGGATGATAAAAAAACGCTCCAATCAGTAGCGATGCTACACCGGATAATACATAAGGTAGAAATTCCATAATTTTTGATTTTTTTAGTCAGATTAAATTTTTTGCCACTTAATGATACGATTTTTTTATAAAAAAGAAAAACAATTGCATTAATATGTTTTTTTTTTGAAACAAAAAAATGTACAAAGATAGGGTTTGTATGGTCTTGTGAATATATATTTAATTTTTAGGTAAATTGAATATATTATTAGGAATAAAGTAAGAGGCTAAAAAGTATAGGTTTTTGATTTTATTAAAAATCTAGCTTCTTTAATATGGAATTTAAAATATCAAAATGAAGTATCCAATAACCGTATTATTTTTTGTTTCTTTGATGTAAAATTTTCAGAGGAAGATTGTCCTAATTTATTTGCATGACACGGTGTTTGGCGAGAATGAAGCCAAAATGAATTAGAAAAGCTGTTTACTCATAATATTATTCTTATGACAATAAAACCATTTAAATCTGCTGTTCCGAAGCTATCATCTTTGTTTTCTTATGAACTGTTTTTTCAGAGTGTGAAAGAAAACTATCCCGAATATCGGGATAATGGCTTTTATGAATGCGATGATAAAGAAGCACTATTTATTTACCGATACGAGAGTAAGGAGCGTTCTTACACAGGCTTATTGACTTGTACGGACACCGAAGATTACAAAAAAGGAACAATAGTAAAGCACGAAGGAACGCTAGTGGCAAAGGAAGAGCAGCAAGCAAACCTCATACAGGAGCGAAATGCAATGATAAAACCGATACTCTTGACCTACCCTAAAACCCAAAACATCAATAACCGATTGACTAATTATACCCGTCATTTTTCGCCATTTTTTTCTATTGATGCTAAAGATGCGAAACATACCGTTTGGAAAATTCAAGAGGAAAGTTGGATAAATCAATTGGTAACGGCATTCAAAAACGACGTGCCGAAGGCATACATCGCAGATGGACATCATCGAGCCGCTACTATTTCTAATTTGTACAAAACGACTAAAAATCCTGCGTTTAGTAAAATATATACCATTTATTTATCGTATCAAGATGTGGAAGTATCCAACTGGAATCGGGCTATAATAGGTCTGAATGGTTTGTCGGAAGTAAGCTTGATGGCGGATTTATCTCGATTTTTTCATATTCGTAGGCTACGCATTCCGTATCAGCCAAAATATGTAAACACGCAAGTCGTTTACTTAGGAGGAGAATGGTACGAAATGAAATGGAAAAATAAAATACTGAATAAATACAAATCTTTACCGCTCGAAATGCGTTTTGATATAAGTATTTTCAATAAAGAAATAGCGCAAGGCATACTCGGAATAGGAGATGTGAGAACCGATAACCGCATCGAAAATGTGGAAAGTAGTAAAGGATTTGAAGGATTGACCAAGATAGTAGATAGCGCAAGCGAGAAAAGTATTGGCTTTATTTTTAGCCCAATTGCTTTAGCTGAAATGATAAAAGTAACCAATGCTGGCGCAACGATGCCGCCTAAATCTACTTATATGCTGCCTAGAATGATGAATGGATTTGTGGTTTATCCTTTTTGAGATTTTTAAATGCAGCATAAAACGACGGTATAAAAACAGAGGTATGAAACAAATAACTTTTTCATTAGCGATGATGGCTTTTCTGATTTTTCAATCTTGCGGCGGCGGCTACCTCGGAAGCGGAAGCAGTAAGAACCGTGAGTCTTCCACATCAGCTATTTATTTTGAAGAAGTGAAATATGAAAAAGTGATGGCTATGGCCCTAGAGGAGCAAAAACCTGTATTCATTGATTTTTATACGGATTGGTGCGCACCTTGCAAATGGATGGAAAAAGATGCCTTTCAGAACGAAAGTGCTGCTAAATATTTTAATAAAAACGTGATAAGTATCAAACTTAATGCGGAAGAGGGCGAAGGCGTAAAACTCGCACAACAATTTAATATCAAAGCTGTGCCGACCTTGATTTATCTAAAACCAGATGGGCAAGAAATTAGCCGACACATAGGACAGGCTTCGGCTGCTAATATCATTAGCATGGCAAAAAAGGCGGTAAAACTATTGAAAGACGAAAGAGAAGCGGCTAAGAAAAAATAGGCAGAGCGAGTAGCTATCGAGGTTCGCTGACTTTTTGTTGCCTCATCAGAAACTCCGCTTGCACGGCTTCTTCACTTTCGGTATAAAACAGCGCACGAGTATCTATATCTTCTTCTTCGATGTATTCGAGCATACGGGCAGAAGTCTCGTTTTGCGAAAAAATGGGGACAATTACTATTACAAATAGCATAATACAAGCTATTCCGAGTAGTAATTGTCCCCATTTTTTGAGTGGCTTCATTGTTTTTTTTGTTTTTAATGATAATTGAATATTTAGTCTCCAATTTAAAATCAACGTTTCCAAGCTAAATCACATTGAATCAAAACTAACACCAAACTAACCTTTTCAAAAACAAAAAGCCCTTTCATCCTACTTATACAATCGTTTGGTTTTAGAAATAAAAGCCTTTGCACGTCTCAATCTCTTTTCGTCTAGCCAATCATTATCTGGAGCAAGCACTTTGATGATATAAGCCTTTGCTTGAGCAAAGTTGGTAAAACTATTTAGGCTATCAATTGCCTCATTGAAGTTCTTATTATTGCCACCAAACAACTCATTTTGCATCAAAAAACGCTCATTGATCCCCATTGAAGCACGCAAGTTGGTGATTTTGCTTTGGTTGAGCCTATCGGATATATCCTTGACGGCTTGCTCTTCAAACAAAACATCATACTCATCATAACTCATCGGCTCTTGACTAGGAGGAGGTTCTACGGGTTGTATCGGTTGTACCGGAATTACGGGTTCTTTTGGTGGTTCGGGTTTTGGCTCTGGAGCTTCATACTTTGGCTCTGGTTTTGATTCAGGCTTCGGCGTTTCGTATTTAGGCTCAGGCTTAGGTTCGGGTTTTGGCGGCTCATATTTAGCTACGGGCGGCTCGTATTTAGGCTTTTCTATTTCAAAATCAATAGGCTTTGGCTTAAATTCTGGGCGCACAGGCTCACGCTCTTCGGGAGTGAGTTTGGGTTTTGGTGGCTCATACACTGGTTTCGGCGCTTCGTATTGAGGTTGGGTTTTGGGAAGCGGAGGTGTATTGTCCGTTTCCAAAAACGTTTCGTAGAAGTCTCGAAGATACGAGCGCATCAAGCCTGTTTCAATGCTTGATGCTTTGCCATTATCGTCTTCAAAACCATCAAACAACCGATTAATTTTATTTAATAATAATCTACCTTTTTTTATATCCATAATTATTTCTGCGTGTTAGTAAAGTTCAAAAAAAAATAACCTTGCTTCGGTGCAAGTTATTGTTTTTTCATTATTTAGCATTGAATAAAAATTCAGTAAGGGCTTTCTTATAAAAATTTGGCTTACGCAAGTTCACAGATAATCAATGAATTAAATCTGCGCCTATCTGCGAACCTCGAAGAGGTCTGTGTCATCAGCGTTTCAATTACACTTATTTTATTAACATCTTCGATATTTACCAGAGTAATTTTCAAAGATTTTTTCGTAAAAAAGCCCTAAATTTCGTATCAAGGTAAAAATAAGCATTTCACTTTGATACAAAACTAAATATTTCTGAAAAGTTATGATTAAAAATGCGCTTTATATTTTAATACTCATCCGCTAACGGGCAACCTTGCCCCATCAGAATATAAGAACGCTCCGTTTTTTCATATTTGATGTGCAATTGCTGTGCAATACCTATGACGATGCTATCCATCACGGCAGGAAATTCGCCCGACACGGTACAGTATTTTAGGTTGGGGTGATTGATTTTAAGTGGCGTATCAAAGTTATTTTTCAAAGACTGCATCACTTCTTCAATCGTGTGATTTTGAAAAGTAAAGGTATGATTTTGCCAAGTCAAAAAATTAGGGTCGGTGGTTTTTATTGTTTGCAAAATGCTATTGCCAGCGTTAAATCTCATTTCAAAGCCTTCTTTGACGTTTGAAATGCTTTGCCCGCTTGCGTTTTTGACTTCTATTCGAGCCTCTCCCGTCATTGCATTTACGGAATAATCGCCTTTTTTATCATCAAAATTTATAAAAAACTCATCTCCATTCAATTCGATTTTTAAGTATTTATTTTCTACAAAAATGGGCGATGGGTTCAACAATCCCATTGTCAGATGTACTTGATTTGTGATTTGAAGTTTTCGTTTTTTGAATTTTCGACGGTACTTGATACTCGAATGCGGCGCAAGAATTACTTGCGTGCTATCGGGCAAATATGCTGTAACTATCTCATCTTCTGATTTGACGACTATCGTTCGATTTTTCATATTGCGACCTATCTGCAAACCAAGTATTACTATTATAATAAGCATTATAGTAATAATATGATGGCTTTTGAGGTGCTGGATGTATGCTGTAATTTTTTCCATTGTGGTTTGGTTCTCTAACTTTCAGGCTGATTTAAAGCATTATAATCGGCTACTTTTTCATTATACAAATCTACTTTCTTATTCACTCGACGTTGAAGTTTGTTGCAGGCTTTGAGTTTCGTAGTAGAAACTTGGCCTTCGCAACCTAAATTATCCAATTTTCTGGTCAAGTCTTCAATATCAATTTTGAGTTCGTGCATTTCTTCCAGTATGCCTTTGGCTTTGGCGGAAGCCTGCAAATAAGCATCGCCATATTTTTCTTTCAGGGTTTCTTCTTCGTTTTTTAAATCTCGAATAGCCGTAAAAGATTGATTGCCAGCATCTTCCAACGGAATAATAACGGGATCTTCTTCAATTTTAATATCGCCTACAAAGCTCTCTGGCACTCGTCCAATATTGGAATAATTGGTACTTTCCACAAAAGCATAATCGGTATTGAGGTTGCCGTAGCTGCTAGGCACTCGCAAGCCTACTGCCATGTGATTGGCTTTTGGAAAAGTAAGAAATACCACATCATAATCCAACATAGCCAATAATTTGCCCAATACCAGCGACTTATCCGAACAAACGCCCTTTTGCGAAAACAGCGTCTCGTAAGGATAACTCAACTTATCCGAAACGCTATAAAAGCTATTCCAGTCGTATTCCATGCCGCCTTGCACGAATGCCACCACGAATTGCACCAACTCTTCATCGCTCATATTTCGCTTCAAATCTCGGAGTTCATCCAAAATATCTCCAAGTAGGTATTTATCCTTTTTGTTGCCGACAAACATATTATAATAGTCTATTTGCCAATCATCGGGCAACCTATCGCCACGATATTTATAAACTTTTGGTTCGTTTTTGAAGTATTCCAATACTTCCTCATCCAGTGCCAAATCAATAGAGTAGGTCTTTTTCCCAACATCAAAAGTATAAGTTTTGATAACGGCATTTTCGCTATTCCTACGATTTTGCCTACTAGATGTGGCATCATCGTCGGATTGCTCCATTCCATCATCGCCATTGTTTCGGTTGCGCTCACGTTGCGCCCTCGAACGCTCGTATTCGCCACAACTCCCAACGAGAATCGCCAACATCATTAAAAAAGTTATACCTTTCATATTTTAGTATTAAAATTTTTCAAAAAGATTTCAAACTGCCCACTGCCGAACTGCCTAATCTTTATAAATAAACGTCTTTATCTCGCCATTATCTGTCACGTAGCCTCTATACATTCCTGCGGTATTGAAAGGCATTGCAATATTTCCTTTACTATCAATAGCAATTAGTCCGCCAGTGCCGCCAGCATCCACGAGTTTTTTATTGACCACTTCATAACCAGCGTCTGCAAGGCTCAATCCTTTGTATTCCATCATTGCCGACACATCGTAAGCCACCGTGTAGCGGATGAAATATTCGCCATGTCCAGTACAAGAAACCGCACAAGTTTTATTGTTGGCATACGTGCCTGCGCCGATAATGGGCGAGTCGCCTATTCTGCCGTATTTTTTGTTGTTAGTGCCGCCCGTAGAAGTACCTGCTGCAAGGTTTCCGTCTTTATCCAAAGCGGCTGCACCTACTGTTCCATGTTTGTAATCATCATCCTCTGACAATAATAAGGTCTCTCCGCCGCCTTTACTTTTGGCTCTTTCCAAAGCCTTGAAGCGGCGCTCCGTCCCGAAATAAGAGTTTTCTACGGTTTCCAAACCTTGAAGTTTTGAAAATTCGTTCGCTCCTTCGCCCGATAGCATTACATGGTCAGATTTTTCCATTACGGCACGAGCCGCCAAAATTGGATTTTTAATAATCGTCAAACTGCCCACTGCGCCAGCGTTTAAGGTTTTGCCTTCCATGAACGAAGCATCCAATTCGTTTGTACCCGAATTAGTATAAACTGCGCCCTTGCCAGCATTGAAGAGTGGCAGATCTTCCATAATCATAATAGCTGCCACTACGGCATCTTGACTACTGCCGCCATCTTTCAGCACATCGTAGCCCGCCTGCAAGGCTTCTGTAAGTTTGTCGTGATAGGCTTTTTCGAGCGAATCCGATAGGTTTTCTTTTAAAATCGTGCCTGCACCGCCATGTATGACGATGCCAAATTCTGTGCTTTTTTTCGTTGGCATAGCGTTAGGATTTGATTCGTTGGCGTTGTTGCATCCGAAACATATCATTAAAACAGCGAATAGAAAAAGTGTTATTTTTTTCATTTCTAAGTTGATTTTATTTTTTAGTAAGAGCGGTTTATAAGCCGTTATTTAGGCTCTACTTGATTTAATAAATAAAGAATATTTTCATAAATTGGTTTCATGTTTTTCGCTTTTTCTAAAGGCATCCATTCCAGTTTTTCAATGTCTTCTTCGGTTTGAGGTACTAAAATAGTATCATCAGAAAACATTCTAAACCAATGACTTATTTTTAAAATACGCTTATTTTTTTTGTTTTTAAAAGTATGAAAAGTAGTCGTAGCAAAATCGCCAAGTTCAATATTTTGCAAGCCCGTTTCCTCTTCCACTTCTCTGACCGCAGCTATTTCTTGCGTCTCGCCAGCTTCAATATGCCCCTTTGCCATATCCCAATATCCTCTGCGAAACATCATCAAGACCTCCGAACGGCTATTCAAAACGATGCCGCCAGCCGCTTCCTCTATTCTGAAAAGGCTATAAAAGTCGCTTTTTAGTTTTTCAAAATCATTAGAATAAACTATGATACGCTCCATTTTAGTGCTTTTTTCAAGCAAATCTATATAATGGTGCAAGTATTTTGGTTTGCCGATATATCGGGCTACTATTTGGGTAGGTGTCAGTTGAAAAGGTTGGGCTTCTGCTGTGGTTGCCAATGTCAAAGGTACGTTGTTGATGTAAATATTGAGCATTTTGGTTGATATTTTTTAAAAATGACTATCCTACAAATTTAAAGTAAAAATTGCTCAATTGAATTGAGTTGGCTGTAATTAATATATCAAAGGGTGAGTAAGAGATAAAACTGGGCTTTGTGTTTAAGGGGTTTTCTATGAAAATTTTGCTTATGCAAAATAAGTGCAATAGGAATCTACCTGTGGCAGACAGCTTCCTATTCCTTATTTAGCTTGCTGAATAATCACGGAAAAATCTAATAAAGTCTATTGACTTTATGAAAACAAGAGCATTTTTGAATATTTTATTCCAATCGAAATTTAAAATTTATACAAAAAAAACGCCATTTAATTATATTCCCTTTTGCTCAAAACATTGTTTCATTTTAGCTGTTTCATCGCTAAATAAAGAGACAAAAGCTCAATTCATTAAAATTTACGATTGGTCTTTTTACCTTTGTTCTGAATTTAAAAATGCAGAAAGAGAAGATTATGAATACAGCTAGAAAAGTAGAATTATTATTAGCAGATAAAAATTTATCCGAAGATTTTAGAAGCATTGCCAATAAGGTGTTTTCGCAAGAACGCATCACGCCAGAAGAGGGGGAATTGCTTTATAAAAAGGCGGATTTGGGCTTCGTAGGCACTTTGGCGAATTACGTTCGAGAGCGAGAACACGGAGACAAAACTTATTTTAACCGCAATTTTCATCTGGAACCGACGAATGTTTGCTTATATACTTGCACTTTCTGCTCGTATTCTCGACGCATCAAAAAACGCTCCGACGGTTGGGAACTTACCTTAGATGAAATGATGGACGAGGTGAAAAAATTCGATGGAGAACCCGTTACGGAAGTTCATATCGTGGGCGGAGTGATGCCGCAATACAACTTGAAATTCTATCAAGATTTATTCAAAGCCATCAAGGCGCACCGACCAGAATTGCACATCAAGGCACTCACGCCTGTGGAGTATCATTATATTTTCAAAAAAGGAAAAGTCAGCTACGAAGAAGGTATGAAGCTGATGATAGAAGCCGGACTAAATTCGATGCCGGGTGGCGGTGCAGAGATTTTTCATCCTGAAATCAGAGACCAAATAGCGGGCGGAAAATGCTCGGGCGAAGAATGGCTTCAAATACACGAAGTCACGCACAACTTGGGCTTGAGAACCAATGCGACCATGCTTTACGGGCATATTGAAGGGTACGAACATCGCATTGACCATTTGGAAAAACTCCGTCAGTTGCAAGACCGAACGGGTGGTTTTCAGACCTTTATCCCATTGAAATTTAGAAATAAAAACAATGAATTATCGCATTTGGATGAAGTGAGCGTGATTGAAGATTTGAAAAATTACGCCATTAGCCGCATTTATTTGGATAATTTCAAACACATAAAAGCTTATTGGCCGATGATTGGACGCAAAACAGCGCAAATGTCGCTTGGCTTTGGTGTGAACGATATTGACGGCACGATTGACGATACCACAAAAATCTACACGATGGCAGGTTCGGAAGAGCAAAATCCAGCCATGAGTACTTTTGAGCTGGTAGAACTCATTCGCAAAACGGGAAGAAAAGCCATCGAGCGAGATACTTTATATAATGTAGTGAATGATTATACTAATCATAAATTCGAGGAACAGGTAGAATTTAAGGCGTATCGTTTTATTCCGCTTCCTGTGCTGAATAATTAACTCATGTTACTCACTTTCTAAGAAAATATGATTTATGTACTCAAAAACGCTGTTCCTCAGTTCCTCTGCGAGAACCTTACGTAACATCAGTAATTAAGACAAAATTGAATGCTAAAAGGAAGATAATGGACAGTTGGGAATTTTTTAAAGATTTTAGGGGTTCTGCTAACTTTACAAATATTTCCAAAAACAAAATTGAATGAAAAAGGAGATTTATATTATTCGACACGGGCAGACGGATTATAACGCAAAACACATTATTCAAGGTAGCGGAGTGGATTCTGATTTGAATGAAATCGGACGTTCGCAAGGTTTAGCATTTTATAAAAAATACAAACACGTTCCCTTTGAAGTCGTGCTGACTTCTAACCTAAAACGCACCCATCAGACGGTACAACCTTTTATCGAGTTAGGGCTGCCTTGGGAAAAACATCATCACATCAATGAAATGAATTGGGGCATACACGAAGGTAAAAAAGGCACGCCTGCCATGCGAGAAGAGTATATCAGAATGGTGAATGCCTGGCAAAGTGGGAATTATGATTATAAAATAACCAAGGCAGAAAGTGCGAGAGAACTCGCTGATAGGCTAAATATATTTGTCAATCATTTGAAAGTAAGGAAAGAAGAAACGATGCTGGTTTGTTCGCACGGGAGGTCGATGCGTTGCATGATGGCACTTTTGAATGAGAAAGAATTGTATGAAATGGAACAGTACAATCATAGCAATACGGGCTTGTATAAAGCGATTTATGATGGTAGTGGTTTTCATTTTGATTTGATGGACGACGTTTCTCACTTAGAATTAATCAAATAATGAAAGGTAGAATAGAATGTGTGAAAGGTGATATTACGAAAATAAAAGTAGATGCTGTCGTGAATGCGGCTAATTCTTCGCTATTGGGTGGCGGTGGCGTAGATGGTGCAATTCATCGGGCTGGTGGCAAAGTCATATTGGATGAATGCCGTCAGATACGAGCAAAACAAGGCAAATGTAATACTGGTGAAGCCGTCATTACAACTGCTGGGAATCTTCCCGCTCAGAAAGTTATACATACCGTTGGGCCCGTTTGGTCAGGTACGCAAGAAGAAAAAAAGAAAACACAATTGGCTGATTGTTATAGAAATAGCTTGCAATTAGCTGTTGATAATGGTTTGAAAACCATAGCATTTCCCAATATCAGCACAGGCGTTTATCGGTTTCCGAAGGCATTAGCGGCTGAAATTGCGATAACTGCGGTAAAAACATTTTTGGAAAGTACCGATAAAATTGAAAAAGTACTATTTGTGTGTTTCGATGATGACAATTTTGAATTGTATCAAGAGCGATTATAAAGATTTTATCGAATGATATTCACATAGAAAAGATTAGTTTTCTTTCAAAATATTTTTGTTTTCAGGCTCTTTGTGCGAGCGAACTGTAATGATGTATTTTGCCAAATTATTAATATCATCTTGCGTAAAATAAAAAGCTAATTTAGGGTTTTCAGCCAGTTTTACTTCATATAAAATAAAGGCAGCAATCATTTTTTCCTTGATGGCTTTTTGTATCGAAAGCCCCATTGAGAACTGTTTTTTAGGTTTTTCCTTGTCCCAGTTTTCGTAAGCCACCATCATATTGAGCAAACTTTCATGCGCTCGCAGTTTTTCGAGATTATCATCCGTAATCTTCATTTTATCTTGATAATAAGGCTCATATTCCCAAACTGCCTGACACGCCGCATAAGCTCGCCACGGCTCATTTGCATATTCTATTAGGATTTGATTGTCTTCTCCTTTCGTGATTTTATACTGCTTGACAAATGCCCAATCATCTTCATAAACGAGTTTTTTTTGTTTGAAAACCTGTTTCAAAATACTGATAATGGCGGGGTTGTTTCGATTGAGCAAATGCGCTTTGGTAATCGCTTCCATTGCCTCATCAAGTTGATTGCTTTTGAGATGAATATTAGTGAGTAAAATATAAGCAGGATAATGAATATAATTGACCCTTATTGCTTGTTTGGCCGATTTAATGGCTTCGATATAATTTTTTTCATGGAAATAGGTCCAGCCAATTTGAGTAAGAATAATAGCGTTTTCAGGATGATTTTTTAATAACTTTTTATAAATTTTCCTTGCCTTACTGTATTTTTTTTTGATAATATAACCGTTCGCTTTTTGATATTTTTTATACAATTTGACATTGCGTTCTATCTCGTAGCGTTTGAGCAACTCGCCATCATTTTCATCTTTTTGAAAATAAAAATCATTCGGCAAAATATCAAGTGTTTTGTCTTTAGCAATATCAGGAGTGTGTTTCAAATCATAATAAATCACGGATTTATCCATGATTTTAGCAATGTCTTCAGGCAAATGCAAATCTTGCCCAATGCTCAAAACGGGCATTGAGAGATTAAAAAAGAGGATACAAAAAAATATATTTTTCATTCAAATTGTTTTTATACGATTATGTCTGTTTGCAGTTCTAAAGTCTTCATACATTAGAAACGCATTATCACACGGATAGTGCATCGGTTCACCTATTTTTACCACAAAAAATCAAAGTATTGCCTCTTCTTTACGTTA
>CALOED010000301.1:0-12733 GCA_942492005.1 uncultured Saprospiraceae bacterium | reverse complement strand
ACAAAAGTTAGCTTTCTCGATTGCGATTATGCACGAACCCAAAATCGTATTTCTGGACGAGCCGACAGGCGGCGTGCACCCAATTACTAGAAGACAATTTTGGGAAATGATTTATAAGGCGAGTAGCGAAGGCATTACGGTTTTTGTGACGACGCACTACATGGACGAAGCGGAATATTGCGGGCGAGTTTCGATAATGGTGGATGGGAAAATTGAGGCTTTGGATACGCCTTCGGGCTTGAAACGAACTTTTGAAGCGCAAAGTATGGATGAAGTGTTTTTGAAATTGGCAAGGCCGAGTTAGGGGAGTTCTCGCAGAGACGCAGAGGTTCAAGAGTTTTTTGAGTATTTCTCTATTATCTCTCCTCCTCTGCGTACTCTGCGAGAAACAAAACTAAGCAAATGAAAAAATTTAGAATATTTATCATAAAAGAGCTGTACCATATCTTTCGAGATAGACGGACGTTGCTCATCCTGTTCGGGATGCCTATCGTGCAAGTCATATTGTTTGGCTTTGCGATTACGAATGAAATCAACGATGCAAAAATTGCGATTCTCGACCAGTCGAAAGACCCGATGACGCAAGAAATTTCGCAACGGCTGATTTCTTCGGGTTATTTTTTATTGGAAGAAAATCTGAAAAGTGCCAAAGATTTAGAACACACTTTTCAGTATTCGGGGGTGAATATGGCCATTGTTTTTGAACCAAATTTTCAAGATAATTTTTAATAAAAATAATACTGCGCAAGTACAACTCATCGCCGATGCCACCGACCCAAATACAGCAACAACGCTCGTCAATTACGCCAATGCGATTATAAAATCGTATCAAATTGAGAAAATGAGTGCAATGGCTCAAATTCCGTTAGCCATTACAACCGATGTCAAAATGCTATATAATCCACGCATGAAATCGGTCTTTATGTTTGTGCCTGGCGTGATGACGATTATTCTAATGCTCGTGTCTGCCATGATGACTTCGATTGCCATTACACGAGAAAAAGAACTCGGAACAATGGAAATTCTGATGGTTTCGCCATTGAAACCGCCCATGATTATCATCGGAAAAGTGATTCCTTATTTGCTGCTGGGTTTTATCAATGCTTTGGTGATTTTAGGATTAGGCAAATTTGTATTCGGCATGCCAATAGCTGGAAATGTCGCTCTATTGATTGGAATGTGTATTTTATTTGTAATTACTTCGCTCGCATTGGGCATTCTAATTTCAACAAGAACAGAAACCCAGCAGGTCGCCTTGATGATTTCACTCATGGCTCTGATGTTGCCGACTATTATTCTTTCAGGTTTTATATTTCCTGTCGAGAATATGCCTTATCCATTACAAATCATTAGCAATGTCATTCCTGCAAAGTGGTTTATTATCATTCTAAAAAACATCATGCTCAAAGGCGTTGGCTGGGCGTATATCTGGAAAGAGGTTTTGGTTTTGGTCGGTATGACGTTGTTTTTTATAGCAGCGAGCGTGAGGAGTTTTAAGATTAGATTGGAATAGTGAGCGGTATGCGGTTGGCTACTGCTGTTAATTGCTAAAGTAAGCGACAAATTGCGGTAGTAACTGCCACTGCCAACTGCGAACTGCCACTACATACTGTAAAACCAGCGGTAGCACTGCCAACTGCTACTGCCAACCGCCAACTAAAAATGCAAACAATAAAATACATTTTACAAAAAGAATTTCTGCAAATATTTCGACACAAGATAATGGTGGCGTTAATTTTTATGATGCCAATTATCCAGTTGATTATATTAGCGAATGCAGCGAATTTTGAAATTCAGAATATCAATTTACACATCATTGACCACGACCTTTCGACGGCTTCGAGGCAATTGGTGAGCAAATTTGAAGCGTCCAAATATTTCCAAATTGTGAATACTTCGTTTTCTACGGAGTTGGCGATGCGAGATATAGAAGCGGATAAGGCGGATTTGTTTTTGGATATTCCTGCGGACTTTGAAAAAGGGTTGCGCAAGGAAAATAAAGGACAATTGCACCTTACAGTCAATTCGATAAACGGACAAAAGGCAGGTTTGGCGAATGGCTACGCTAATTATATCATTCAAGATTTTAATGGCGATATTAGAACAGAATGGCTCAACATAACTAGCAAAAACGCTGCGCCAAATATTGATGTTCAATACTTGAATTGGTTCAATCCTGATTTGAATTATACCACTTATATGGTACCTGGCATTCTCGTGATGCTGGTCACGATGATAGGAATGTTTTTGTCAGCGATGAATATTGTCAAAGAAAAAGAAATTGGCACAATCGAACAAATCAACGTTACGCCGATTAAAAAATACCAATTCGTGATTGGTAAATTATTACCATTTTGGATTATTGGTTTATTTGAAATGGGATTTGGTTTGGTGGTAGGGAAACTGGTATTTGATATTCCGATAGAAGGCAGTATTGGGTTAATTTTTCTTTTTTCTGCATTGTATTTATTATTAATTTTAGGGATGGGATTGTTGGTTTCAACCATTACCGATACACAGCAGCAAGCGATGTTTATCTCGTGGTTTTTCTTAGTCATTTTTATTCTGATGAGCGGATTATTTACGCCAATTGAAAGTATGCCCGATTGGGCGCAGCAGATTACAAAGTTTAACCCAATCGCTTATTTTGTGGATTTTATGCGGAGTGTGATGCTGAAAGGTAGCGGCTTTGCGGCAGTTGAGCAGCATTTTATAATACTGGCAGGTTATGCGCTGGTCATTAATGTTTTGGCAATTTTGAATTATCGGAAGCGGAGTAGTTAATTATTGCTTCAGGGTGGCTAAGCTACTGCTAGAATAAAAATGCCTTGTTTTCGATATTGAAAACAAGGCGTTTTTTTATCCTTTCTTTCCTCTTTCTATTTCATATTGTGATTTTTTAACTAAAACTCCCATATATTCTATATTCTATTGATTTTTTGTAACTATTGCAGTGTTTCAAAAATAAGTTAATCTTTTCTCCAATGGCTTGCCCCATTGTACTTTGGTTTTCAGTGTAAACAAGGCAGCAAGCTACCTTGGAGTATATAAACAAACTTTTGAAACAGTGTACTATTCAGCATTAATAAATTTTGCTTACGCAAAATAGGAACAAGTAAACCTTCAATTACTAAAAAGAGTTGTCGATTTATCCGCTCTTCCTTGATAATCGCATATCACGAGATTTTTGTTGGAACTGCTTTACTCTACGCTCAATATTTTTTAGATGTGCCAAAGTGCCAATTATCATCAAAAGGAAACCCACGCCAGCAGAAATTAGCCACATTTTAGTCAAAAGACTTGAATAATTCGGATAAAAATGCTGAACATATAAGATATTGATAACCAGTAGTAAAACTCCAATTAGAAAAATAAAAGAACCAAAAATTTGGACTTTTCGGTAATGATTTCCAATACTTCTGGAAAAACACTGGCGAAGCAATTTAAGGTATGATTTATGGTTTGGAGAGAGTTTAATCAGTTCTTTTAAGATGTATTCTGCATCAGAAAACCGCCCTAATAGGTAGAGTGATTTTGCTTTTTGAAATAGCGTTTTCAAGTAAATATCTTCGCCCTGATAGTATTGAATATTATTGAGAATCGAGCATTCTATAATAAAATTAGCCATAGATAATTGCCGTTCGTACTGTCCTATTTCAAACAAGGCATTGCAATAATGTAATTTTAAAACAAACGATTCATCAAAGTCAAGCGCAGGTATTTCTTGCTGGTGTTGTTCGTAAAAACGCACCACAGCATGATAGTTGCGCTTATCGAGTGTTTTGAAATCTCGAAAAACTTTAGATTGGAATGTTGATTGTTTTTTTAACATAAGCAATTAAATAATTGGCTCTATCTATACAAAATAACCCATTACAATTTACTCAATTCATACAAAATGGGTTTACTCGGACTTGCATCAATCTCAAAACTAGCAATTTGTATATTCAATAAATACAAACCATCTTTCACATTATTATTAACGTATATCAACTCCGTAATAGTTGCGTTTTCTCTAATATTATTTGGATATTTCCAAAATGCCTTGTGCGCCAAAAGTTGTCCGCTGTCTTCTTCTTTATCCACCGAAGGCAAATCAACCAACAAGTGATTAATCCCTTTTTCGACGAGCCATTCAACGGCTTCATGATGAATGTAAGGCGCATTTGCACCAGAGTAATTCGTCGTTTTTTTAAAATCATCATTCGGCTGCGTTCTCAATACTATCGCCTCTACCCCATCGATAAACTGTTCCTCAATCTGCGATTTTAAAATCACCCTATCGCCATTTTCCCTTTTTTGCGGATACACGGACAAAAGTTGCGCTGGAAAATGAAACTGCTTTAGGCTTTTATTAATCGTATAGACAGTTTTGGAAATATGCCCCACACACTCGGTATGCGTGCCATTTCCGTGTGGCGTAAACTTTACCGTCACAAAATTAACCGCTCCGCCTTCTTGCGTAGAACCCACAAAACTCCCCATTCTTACGGGCGCAACGTCCATATAAGTTGCCCAAAAACAATTGACCGTATCTTGCCCTTCCTGAAGCGGCAACGATATATCTATTGGTTTGTTTAGGTCAGCAGCATAGTGCTGTTTATTAAATTCGGTTGTAATTTTCACAGTTTAAATTTAATCAAAAAATTTGATATTGAGCCTGCTTAATAAGTAGAATAAACGCTGCTGCTAGTTCAGCAATTCTCACTATGGCTTTATCCATTGTCCCCGTATCTTCAGTGCGGGGTAAAGAATAAATCTAAAAATCAGGATTTTAACCCTAAACAGGGGTAATATTGGGTTAAAGCCCGAAAATCCTTTGGTTTCATTAATCCACACACTAAAGATGTGAGGCAATAGAATTTTCATACGGAGAATGGCTGCTGCTCGTTAGCAGACAAGTATAAAACTTAGTATATCAATCCTTTAATTCTTTCAAATACATGGCTATGGTTTTCTCAAAACCAAAATAAAGCGCATCACTCACCAAAGCATGACCAATAGATACTTCATCCAAGTAAGGCATATTTTGTTTATAAAATCGAAGATTATTCAAATTCAAATCGTGTCCAGCGTTTACACCCAAACCCAAATCATGCGCCAATTGCCCACAAGCCGTATGTTTAGCCATTTCGGCAGCCCGATTTTCAGTATCAAACTGCTTAGCAAATACGCCTGTGTACAACTCAATACGGTCAGCTCCTACGGCTTTTGCGCCTTCAATAAATCGCTCATCTGGATTTACAAAAATGGAAACCCGAATTTGATTTGCTTGCAATATACTAACGATTTCGCTCAATTCTTTTTCAAACTTAACCGTGTCCCATCCTTCGGTAGAAGTCAATGCGGCAGGCTTGTCTGGGACTAAAGTACATTGATGCGGTTGGTGTTTTATCACCAAATCCATGAAGCGAGGCGTAGGGTTGCCTTCTACGTTTAGTTCCGTTGTCACCAGTTTTTTCAAAGGCGCAATATCGCTATATCTAATATGTCGCTCATCTGGGCGAGGGTGAACGGTAATGCCTTCTGCTCCAAATTTTTCAATATCTCTCGCAATTTGATACAGGTTAGGTAAATGCTCGCCACGAGCATTTCTTATCAAAGCTACTTTATTTAAATTTACGCTTAGGTTGGTTTTCATATTTAAATTTTGATAAAATATCAGTTGTTTTTTTGCCAATTCAACTCGAAAGTATTTCAATTGTTTGAATAATGAAGGAAATTATTTATAAAAACATTCATTTTAGAAAAAATATTAATTATCTATTATTTTTTTAAACATTAGTATTCTATACACGGTTGCTTTTTATATTTTTGTTGGATTATAATAAAATTTATTGGAATTTAAATATTTCAAAAGTAGTGAACAACCAAAATCATCTTAAACCAAAATATCTTAATATTCTATAATTAGGGTATCATCTTAAAACCAATAATATGTTAACAGCAGTCATCATCTGTTTCATTCTTGGCTACCTTACAATTGTCTTTGAACATCCGCTGAAACTTGATAAAACCGTCCCTGCTCTTATTATGGGAGCTTTATGTTGGGCTTTTATTTCCTTGGGCCATTTGCCGCTAGTAGATTCCACTCACCATATTGCAGAAGCCGATGGTGTATTACTGCATCACATCGGAAAAATTGCTGAAATTCTATTTTTCCTCATTGGCGCAATGACCATTGTAGAATTGATAGATTTGCATAAAGGTTTCTCGGTTATTACGAACCGCATCAAGACCATCAAAAAAATAAATATGCTATGGATAATCTGTATCCTAGCATTTTTCTTATCTGCAACACTCGACAATTTAGCATCTACCATTGTATTGGTATCGCTATTGCGCCGCCTTGTACCTAAGCGAGAAGAGCGACTTTGGTTCATTAGTATGGCAGTTGTTGCAGCGAATGCAGGTGGTGCATGGTCTCCGATAGGTGACGTAACGACTACCATGCTTTGGATTGGCAAAAAAGTATCGACCGTAGGTCTTGTCACTCACCTAGTAGTGCCTTCTATCGTATGTATATTAGTGCCAATGCTTATTGCTACTCAATTAAAAGCCTTCAAAGGCAATATCACGCCATCCGACTATGACGCAGAAAGTGCAAAGAAAAACGAATTAATTCTAGGCAGTAAGCGTATGTTAGGCTTCGGTCTTGGTGGTTTGATATTCGTTCCTATTTTCAAATCTATCACGCATCTGCCTCCTTACGTTGGTATGATGTTCGCACTGGGCGTAGTATGGTTGGTGTCAGAATTGATACACCGAGATGAAGATTTTGATAAAAAGGAGATGTACACGGCACATCATGCTTTGTCTCGTATCGAAATGTCGAGTATTTTATTCTTCTTAGGTATTTTGGTGGCTGTTACTGCTCTCGAAAGTATTGACATTAGCGGTGCTGCAATGGGCGCAGAAGGAACAGGATTTTTGATGTCGTTGGCAGAACAGTTACAAGCGGCTATTCCTGTTTGGGAAGTAGTAGTGATGCTTTTGGGGGTTTTATCTGCCATTATTGATAACGTTCCGCTAGTTGCCGCATCTATGGGAATGTACACGCAAGAGATGGATGCAGCCCTTTGGCACTTTATCGCTTACTCGGCCGGCACAGGCGGAAGTATGTTAATCATTGGTTCTGCTGCAGGTGTCGCAGCTATGGGAATGGAGCGCATTGATTTCATCTGGTATTTGAAAAATATAGCTTGGCTCGCAGCTATCGGTTTCGTGGCAGGTTCTTTGGTGTTTATTGGTATGGCTCAAATTTTTGGCTGGCAATAATTTTTTTTTATAAAAACAAAAAAGGCGTTGTAGTGATTTAAATATCATTGCAACGCCTTTTGTTTTTGTAGCTTTTAAAATCACGGCGTATTTTTTTTGGGGTAAGCCAAAGAAAATCAAATTTTAGATAAGTCCATTTTTTTATCCTAAGAAAAATTAAAAACCATACAAAGTATAGTGTGTCAAGTTACAAACTTGATAAATATAAAATTGAAGACTGTGTTCATAGCCGTCAGGCTAAGCGTTAAACATCGGTTTATTGGTCCTGAAAGGACAACAGCAATAGCGTAGGGCATCGCCCTATGAAATAAAATACACATGTGACACCGAGCACATCCGTTCATACCTGCAACATCTTCAACTCCACAGAATTCATGTTTCCCTGAAACGGCGCTCGACTCCTCACCTAAATTAATATTTGTTCCCCTCACGGGTCCTTTTTTATTATCGCCCTTCTTTTAGTCTTTGTGACATTTTGCGCCTTTACGCTTTAACCGGTATTTCGACATTTTTATTAATTCCCTTTTATAAAGTTGTAGTTTTCAAAAGAAAAAAACAAGAACTCAAATTCATCAAAGTATTTTTCAAATTGTTTCAAATTTTTGGTTGAATAATAAGAAATTGCTTAACTAAACCTTATTTTTGCAAAATTTGCAAACCACGAAAGGACAAGAAATGAATCACTTTGATAAAGAGCTATTTGAGAGATATGTAAAACTATCTGATTTTTATAAACAAATCGTACAGTTACTAGCTCTAGCACACGAGCCGATGAATACCAGCATGACATACAAATGTTTGCAGAGGCTAGGTATTCGCCCTACTGGCAAGCGATTAATTTCAGCCGATATAAGTCATCACTTGTACCAATTGGAAGCTGAAGATTTTATTAAGAAAGTACATGGTGCTACTTATGAAATCAATACTAGTATTGAGGATGAGGTAGTTAAGGATTTGTATAAAGGGCGAGAATTTAATTATTTCAGTGATGCCCTCCAAAGTTTTATGCCTGTTTTTTCGTATTCTACATGGAGTACTATTCCCATGAAACGCTATTATCGCTCTATCCGTATTGCGTTGCTCAAAGGCGATTTTATCAAAATCAAAGAATTATCTTATGCTGGTAGAAGGCATCACGGAGATAAATTCGATGTAGATGGCGTTTATAATATCATTATAGAAAGTCAAGATGATATTTGGCTAAGCAAACTCCCCGAAAACGTTATAGCACGAAGTACAAATAAGGCACTGACCAAAATGTATCAGCATTTTGACATCAATCCTCCCTTTCTTAATTTTATTGAAAAAACCAAACTGACACAAGCTAGCGAATACAGTACTATTTTTAGGGAAACGATAATATGGACGAACCTGTTCCAAGGGAATTTTGAAAGTGCCGAAGCTATCAATAGCAAAAACAATAAAGAAGATAGCCGTTATTATTCTTTTTTGGGTGTCATTGATTTTATGAAAGGAAATATCGCAAAAGCCCAAACCAACTTTTTTGAAGCATTACAACAATTCAAAAAAGAAAACAGGAAGCAAAAAGCAGTGATGCCGCACCTTGCTGCTCAGTTTTTATATTTATCCTTGCTTGAGGGCGGCAATATTAATCATTCTAACCTTATAGGCAATTATCTCAACAATATTTCTTTTAACTTACCACTCAATTCTACACTGGCTGCCATGCTTTATATGCAGAAAAACCAGATGAATTTGGTTCGAACTTTATTTCAAGAAGCCTCCGAAGAAGGATTAGCATTTCTATTTTTAAATTATGCCAAACGATGGATTTATGCTGACCAAGCCGATATTAATATAGATAGTTTAGAAACCTTATTCAAGCAAGCTGCCGATGCACAGTTGCATTATTTCGTATTTTTAATTGCTGACTTATTGGCTCAAGTCTATCTCGAAAAGGAAAATACTAATGTGGCGGAATATTATAAAGCTATTAAAAATGATTTAAATAAAAAATATGGCTTTACAACTATCCTCCTACTCGTACCCGTAGTAGAGCCGTGGGAACGGGCTATCAATGCCCTTGTCAGCCTTTCCAGCCAGTTTGAAGCAGGCGATTTGAATCTAGAAAAAGACCACCGCTTGATTTGGTTAATCAATTTCAAAGCCCAAACTTTAGAAGCCAAAGAACAAAAAATTGGCAAAAATGGCAAATGGACAAAAGGACGAACAGCTAGTTTGGATAAGCTAAGAGGAATCACCGATGAAGATTTTGTTTCTGACCAAGACATTCTGATTATCAACAGTTTGGAAGAAGTCGGCTGGGGGTATAATTCTTCAGAATTTGATTTCAACCCTCAACTTATCAAAGCCTTAATCGGGCATCCTAATTTGTATCTCAACAACACACAACGCACCGCAGTAGAGATTGTACTCGAACAACCGCAGCTCATCGTGAATCAAATTGGCGATAAGTATGAATTGAAATTTAATATTGAAATAGAAAGCGAGGGCATCCGCCTTGTCAAGGAAACACCTACTCGATACAAAGCCATCGAAATCACGGAGCAACACTTGATGATAGTCAATGCTATCGGAAACAATCGAGTAGTATTGCCACCCGAAACCGCCAATCAACTGACCCAAATCGTAAAAGGATTTTCGAAGGTAGTCAATGTTCAGTCCGATTTGTTGGCAGAAGACGTGGGCATCCGAAAGGTAGAATCAAGCTCTAAAATACACATTCATCTTTTGCCAATGGGTGACGGTTTCCAAATGGAAATGTACGTCAAACCATTTGGCGAGCATCCGCCTTACTACAAACCTGCTGACGGCGGAAAAGTGATTTTGGCAGAAATCGAAGGCGAACGCTTACAGACGGAGCGAGATTTGGACGTAGAAAAAGAACGGGCAAAAGCCATCATCAAGTCTTGCCCTTCTTTGGGAAATATTCGGAAATTAGATAAAATATGGGAATTTCAAACGCCAGAGGAATGTTTGGAAATACTCACCGAACTCGAACCACTCAAAATAGATGACCAGGTCGTGGTAGAATGGCCAAAAGGAGAACGCCTGAAACTAAGAGGCGTAGCATCTATTGACCAATTTGCGATGAGTATTCGTGGCTCTACCGATTGGTTTGAAGCCAGCGGTACGCTCAAAGTAGGCGAAGATTTGGTGATGAATATGAAAGAAGTCTTGAAACTATTGGAGAACAACGATTCAAGGTTTATTCAACTCAAAAATGGTGAGTTTCTCGCACTGACCAACCGCTTCAAGCAGCAACTCAAAGCCCTAGAGGCTTATTCTGACCCCACTAAAGACGGTTTGCGTTTCCATCCTTTGGCAGCTTTTGCCGTAGAAGATTTGACCAGCGAAACCAAAGAACTCGAAGTAGATGCCGCTTGGCAAGCGCAACTCAAAAGGCTCAAAGATGCAGAAAAAAAGACCATCAAATTGCCTTCTACTTTTCAGGCAGAACTCCGTCCGTATCAGGTAGAAGGGTATAATTGGTTGATGAAATTATCCAATTGGGGCGTTGGGGCTTGCCTAGCGGATGATATGGGACTCGGAAAAACCGTGCAAGCCTTAGCCGCTATTCTCACCAAAGCCAAAGATGGACCAGCCTTAGTGGTTTGTCCTGCTTCTGTTCGTATCAATTGGGAACGAGAAGCCCAAAAATTTGCGCCTACACTCAACCCTATTCAGTTTGGAGAAGGGAATAGAGAAGAGATTTTGAACGACCTCAAGCCCTATGATTTGCTGATTACCAGTTACGGATTAGTAACAACGGAGGAGGAAAAAATGTCGAAAATACAATTTTCATCCATCGTACTTGACGAGGCTCAAGCCATCAAAAATCGTGCAGCCAAACGCTCAAAGGCAGCTATGGCACTCAATGGAGATTTCAAAATCATTACTACGGGTACGCCTATTGAAAATCATTTGGGCGAATTATGGAATTTATTCCGTTTTATCAATCCTGGCTTACTGGGGCTCTTTGAATAGATTTAGAGAAAAATTTGCCATCCCTATCGAAAAATTTGGCGTAGAAGATGCACGAGAACAACTCAAAAAACTCATTCGTCCATTTATTTTGCGTCGTCGCAAAAACGAGGTATTGAAAGAATTGCCTGAAAAAACCGAAATCATTCTCACGGTTGATTTATCGCCAGAAGAGAAGGCATTTTATGAATCCCTTCGACAGTCGGCAATGGAAAAACTCAAAGAAGTGCAGCCGGGAGATGGAGGTTCGCATTTACAGATTTTAGCAGAAATCACTCGTTTGCGTCAAGCCTGTTGCAATCCAAAATTGGTAGTTAAGGGTTCAAAAATTAAAAGTTCTAAACTCTTACTATTCAATGAAACGGTACGAGAATTATTGGATAACGGGCATAAAGTATTGGTGTTTAGCCAGTTTGTACAACATTTAAAAATATTAGAAACCGCACTCCAACGTCAAAAAATTAGTTATCAATACCTTGATGGCAGCACCTCGCAGAAAAAACGCCAAGTAGCTATTGATGCTTTTCAAGGTGGCGAAGGCGATGTATTTTTGATTAGTTTGAAGGCGGGCGGTGTTGGTCTCAACCTCACGGCTGCCGACTACGTGATTCACATGGACCCATGGTGGAATCCTGCGGTAGAAGACCAAGCGTCTGACCGTGCGCATCGTATCGGACAAAAACGCCCTGTTACCATTTATCGCTTAGTCACTCAAGGCACTATCGAAGAAAAAATCGTCAATCTTCACGACCAAAAAAGAGACTTAGCGGACAGCTTACTCGCAGGCACTAACTCTGGCAATAAACTGACTGCCGATGATTTGATGGAATTGATAAAAGAAGGAATGAAGTAGGTGAGTTGTTGGATTGTTGGATTGTTGGATTGATTGTTATATTTCCTTGCCACTTAGGAGAGCCGTTATACCAGCAAGTGCTTCTTCATTTAGCACTTGCTGGCTAATACGAACGTTATTTGGTACGGAGGGATTGTTTTGTTTAGGCACGGAAAAAATCTGCTTTACAATCCTGTTATGAAGGGTTTACTTGGAGTTTGCCCAAAATCTGTATGGTTTTAAAAGCCCAAAGTAAGAATTATTTACTTTTTCTCATTTGTGGAATTTTCAAACCTGCCTCCGACGATTCTATCAATACATCGAGGCGTTTCCACTGCGTAGCTTCTCGTTTTGCGCTCATTACCCACCAGATAGTTTGCCTTTTGTAGCCCGGAGCAAGGTTGTCAAAATACGTCCATGCTTTTGGATTTTCTTTAATTTTCGCCACGTATTCTGGTTTTAGTCCAATTTCTTTTTGCTCGTAAGCATATACTTTTGACTTACTTTTTTTGTGTTTTTCCCATGCAGCGATGCCCGAAGGCTGCATCAAGCCTTTTTCTGTGAGTTCTTTGATTTTTTGAATATTGACGGCACTCCAAATGCTATTCGGCTTTCGAGGTGTAAATCGTATTTTGTAACTTTCTTTATCTATGGATT
>CALOED010000300.1:0-15670 GCA_942492005.1 uncultured Saprospiraceae bacterium | reverse complement strand
TGGAAAAATAAATAGCCCAGTTGGTGGTCCCGATAGTTATCGGGAGGTAGACACGCTGGAAAAATAAATAGCCCAGTTGGTGGAATTGGTAGACACGCTAGTTTCAGGGACTAGTGCTCGCAAGGGCGTGAAGGTTCGAGTCCTTTACTGGGCACAAATTAAGTGCAAAATAAAACGTAATAAATTGAAATTTAATTTATTGCGTTTTTTGTTTTAGCATGTTTTCCCTGAACATTACCCACATTTTTCAATTCTGATAAAATATCGTTTAAAAAGATTTAAATAAATTAAGGAATATTAAACAGCATTAAATCCAACTTTTATTAATACTCCATCTCAGTTGATAAGTACTAAAATAATCCAATTGATTTTTTAAAATTGACCTTAAAATTTAATTCTTTATAAGCAACTCAGTTAATTTCCCTCTTTTCTCCGGATTAGAATTTATACTCCTTTTTGCTAAAACTCTTTTTATGTTGTAGGATTCAACTAAATCATCAAAGAAGTTATTTTCAGGATTTATACCAATTTAACTATGTATTGCCGCATATAATGTGTATCTTTAGGCATGAAAAATCCTATACCTATTGATATAAAAGAAAGCCTTGTGGAACTAAAAAAATCAAGGTCAAAACAACCCACTTTATTGAAACAAAAGCGGATAGATTGTTTAATCTTATTGAAGACGTCAAAATTTAAAACCCGCCAGGAGTTAGCCGATCATCTCCGAGTACATATCCGCACACAGGAAAGGTGGTTAAACAAATACAGGGAAGGTGGAATTGCCTGGCTTCTTGCAGATGAACCTAAGATTAGGACTTCAAAAATAATAACTCCACAAATCCATACTGCACTGGAAAGTAAAGTTTATAGCTCAGATTCTCCGTTTCTAGGCTATTGGGAAGCACAACAATGGGTAGAAAAAACATTCAATGTTCAAATAGAATACCATTGGTTGAGAAAATATTTAATTACCCATTTTAGGACCAAGTTAAAAAGCCCAAGAAAATCTCATTACAAAAAAGATGAACAGGCTATTGAAGCCTTTTTTAAAACTGCCAAACACGCTCAATGACCTTAGAATTAGTCTGGATAAGAATAAATATTCCGGCATAAACCTTTACTTCCAGGACGAAAGCCGTTTTGGGTTAATGACACATGTAGGCAAATACCTTACCGCTCGGGGAGTCAAGCCAATTGTCAAATATCAACATGCTTTTAGAAACACCTATTTGTACGGTAGTTATTCTCCTGTAAACAGGGATTCATTCGTGTGGGAAATCAACGGAACCGACACAAAAATCTTTGAAGCTTACTTGCAAGCTTTTTCTAAACATCATGAGAAAGAATATAAAGTTGTGGTTATAGACAACGCAGGGTTTCATTCAACAAAAAACATAGAGGTCCCGGAAAACATATACTTGCTCAATATTCCACCTTACTGTCCCGAACTTAATCCTTGCGAAAAAATATGGCAACACTTTAAATCAAGATTTAAAAACCAAACTTTTCAAACCATGAAGAACCTTAAAGATTGGCTAGCTATGAGTGTAAAACAAATGACCGAGAAACAAATAATGTCAATAACCCACAATAAAAAATATTTAGATAACTTTAATGCGGCATTTGTAAGTTAAATCGGTATTAATACACTGATTGAAATTAATAAACAATACTTGTTTTCACCATCTCGTTCTAACTTTGAGATTTAGAGACTTGAACTAGTCCTAGTCCATTGATGTTGTTGTAGTTTTTTGACCTTTTAGTGACATATAGCTTTAAATTTTATGGTTTAAAGCCATTCTATGGCGAAAGCTTATACTTTCAGCACAATTCAAACAGGTCTCAGTGATTTGTATATGCTTATACACAAGCTTATGTGTAAGCAAATATCAACAAATTGTTAATCAGCTCTTGTCTTATATTATTATGCAATAATATTGAAGTGATTATAATAAATTATGAATAAATTATGAATAATATTAATAGGCAATGTATTCAGTTCCTCTTTGATATTAATATTTACTAAAAATTATGCTTGCGTTTCGATTCTTCTGCTGAATTCATTCTGCCTTTTTTCATTGTTTTTTTGTCAAAAACTAATTCACGCCATATGGAAATTATAATTATTGAATTACTGCTTTCAAATTTAAAGATTTGATTTTTGTTTTTAAAACAAAAATATAAAATCCCGATTGCAAAAAATTGATATTAATTCCAGTATTATCTATGATTTCTGCTTTATCCTGATAAACCAAAGTTCCGATTGAGTTATATATCAAAGAGTTGCATCTACATCTCTATTCATATAATTTCCTTTAGTTTCACGTATGATCAGTTGCAGGATTGGGATAAACGGTAAAAAGAGTTAGAATCGCGCAATACCCAATCGTTGTGCAGATGTATGCTGTAAAGGCAAAGTTACATCGAGTGGTGTACCACCTGAGAAATCAGACACTTTCCAACTTGTAGCTAATGCGTTGTCTAAAATACTACTGATGAGTTCTATGGACTTGTTTGAACCTGAAACGGTTCCGACCGCCAGGGAAAAATTGGTTCATCCTTGATATAGAGTCAATCGTATTATTGAAATAATCGGTAAGCAAGAATAGTTTCTCCTTCATTACTTAATTTTTTAAAAAACTGCCTATTTGCAGGTGTATTACATCTTTCACGATATATTCAAGGCTGTCATTTGTAATAATGCTACTGTAAGGTTCAATTTTATCTTCCGGATTAAAATTTAATTGAATCCCATCTGTAAATTTTAATCCTTCCAAAGAAATTGTTTCGCTTCCTGCATTAAGAATTTCAATAAGTTCGGGAAACGATGATGAATTGTACATTATTTCGCTTATCATTAACAAATCAAAATCTTGCCCGGGAAACAGTTTTATTTCATTTAAAGGACTCCATTCACCTTGCCCCGACAAATATCTGCTTCCGATTAAAGTCCCTTTATTTATAGATATGGGATTTGAATATTTTTTTCCCAGTCCGTTATCAAATTATTTTCACCTGGACTTTTTTATCAATGTATAATAAAATGGTACCCCCCTCATTTTTATGAGATATCTCCAGTTTATCGGCTATTGAGATGTGTCAGCACATGATTATACGTTGGTGCTTCTGTTTTGGGATATAAGTTGGCCTTTTTTAATTGGTTGATGAATATATTATTTCGTTGTGGAAAATACGACGAATAGATGCGACCTGTTCTCGTTTGTCCAGTGGATATCTGTTGTATAAAAAGCTGAGTTTGTTGAATTATTGTACTGATGCACATCTCTTCTGTAATTGCCCCAACGTGCCGATTCCGCGAATTAAAGCTTCCCGAACTTTATCTGATAATACACTCCAACGTTTCTTGTTATTTTCAGTTGTAAGCACACCCATCATCCTGCAAAGTAAGGGGGTTGCAAGGTTGTGTTTCTCGATATAATCCAAACAATCACCAAAGCCATATCGCCATAGCGATGATGATGCCCGTATCTTTCGCCATCCGTAGCGATGTGAGCGAGCTGCGGCTCTTGCGAGTTGCCATCCAGTGTTTGTACTATTCTATTCGCAAAGCCTTTTCCGCTTGCCAACAGATTTCTAAAAGCCACATCTTGCGCTACATTTCCATCATAAAAAAACAACGCAATACTCTTCCCCGAAGGCAACTTGCATAAGTACGGGCGGCGAGGGTCTATCGTATCGGGCTGAATATGAATCCATTTGGTAGCGTCTTTTTTGCGAATAGCTTGCGCCTGACGAGGTGCGAGCAGTGTGAATTTTATGTCATTCTCTGCCAACACTTCCAGCGTTTCGGTATCTACCGCAGTTTCAGACAGCCACATTCCCTCTGGCTTGCGCTGAAAACGTCTCTCAAAATCCTTAATTCCCCATATTACTTGCGTTTCCTTGTCTTTGCGATTGGCAAGCGGCATAATGATATGCGAATGAGATTGAGCAATCGCATTGCCATGACCACCAAAATACTTCTGGCTGATTTTATCTGCCTCTAGTATTTTGTTGTACGTATTTGGGTCTTGATGCTCCATCCAAGAGAGCAACGTTGGTCCAAAATTGAAGCTGATTTTTGTATAATTATTGACAATATCAGTAATCATTTTATTGCCATCCATGATACGAGAAGCCGCATTTGGTGCATAAGATTCCGCATTTACTCGCTCATTCCAGTCATGATACGGGTGCGCCGAATCTTGATATTCTACAAACTCAAGCCACGCATTTTCTCTTGGTGGTTGATAAAAATGACCGTGAATACATACATAATTCATTCCCCTAATAGTTTTTTTTAATCGTTAAGATTGATTCTTTTGAAAGTTTTTCCGTGAGCAACAATAAAGCATTCATTTACAACGCTTGATGCTGACTAATTGCTACTTCTCCGCATCTTTCATTAACTTCTGATGCAATTCTTTTTTAAAATTATCAATGATTTTTTGTTCTTTATCGTGAACACCATCGGCAGCCGCAGCTATCGCATCTAAGGCTTCAAAAAGAAATGGATAATCCTGAGATGGACCGTACTCTTGACAAATTTGAAGTGCTTTTTTGTAAGCCTCCTCAAGCGTTTTTCCTTTTTTCTTTTCGTAATTAAACGACCATTTGATTTCTTTTGACCATGGGTGATTATCCAAAATGGCATTTAAAGCCGTTAATTCTTCGTTTTGAATAACGCCATCAGCCTTAGCCAATGCGTAGATAAGCTCGCCAAATGCGTCGTATAGTTCAATTTTAGTTACCATTCTTCCGCTTTTAAATTATAATATAATCGAGCGGGCAAAGATAACAAATAGTTGGTTCAATCAATATTTTATGCTGATTAGGAAAGCCTTTAGGGCGCAGTTTTTCGGTAAGGCACATTCCAAAAATAATTTTACATTCTCTGACGGCTTCTTTATCGCTCCTTCTTCCTCAAAAAAGCTAAGCGTGATCCATTACGCTACGCTTTTTTTCGTCGATTGAGCAAAAAATAAACTCGCCATAGAATAGCCATTATTCACAAAGCGGCTTCGCCGCTTTGTCTATCTTCATCATCAGTTAGTGATGTAATAGGATTTAGTTTTGTGAATAAAGTCTAATGTAACTTTATTTCTTCCATCTGCCTAAGTGATGAGTTACTTGCCCAATTATAATTCAAAAATAAATTAGGTGAAATTTATTTTGCCCTTCTCGACCTAAACAAAGTGTTGGTGCAGTTTTGGTTTGAAAATAAAAAAATCCGCTTATTTTTTGTATCTCAATTGCGCAAACCGTTCTACGAAACATTTTAGTATAAGATTTAAGAGCTTTTATTTTATTCCAAAAAATCAGTAGAAAATCTTATAACAGGCAGCGCACAATGCCTTGTTATTCATCCTGTATTTGGTGCTTTTAATGTTTAAAAATCGAAAACAATGCGTACTTCTATGGCAGAACTGTTAAAATTTATCTAAAAAAAAGCCGTTGATAATATTCCTTTCTCTACTTTTGATATTCTTAAATAATAATAAAATTATGGATTAAGGCATTATTGGATAGACTATTACTAACTCTACCTCTCTAATTTTTAATTCCTAATTAACAATTCCTCATTTTTAATTCTTAATTAATAATATGAAACAGATTTTGAGTATGATGCTTTTTGTCGCTTTGAGTATCAGCCTTATGGCGCAGAGCGATAGTTATCGTTATAAAATTGACCTGACAAAGGTTGATAATGACAAGCTGGAGGTTTCTCTTATTGTGCCTGAAACGGTGAAAGAGAAGGAAACCATGAAATTTCACATTCCTAAAATCATTCCGGGAACTTATGCTATTTACGATTTTGGTCAATATGTTTCCAATTTTAAGGCCTTTGACAAAAGCGGAAAAGAGGTAACTGTAAAAAAAGCTGATGTGAATACATGGGAATTTTCTAATCCCAAATCGGTACATTCTATTTCTTATACCATCGAAGATACTTGGGATACGGAATTGGTAAAGAAATTTTCGGATGATTTTGTGTTTGAACCTGCTGGAACAAACTTTGAGGAAGGCAAAAATTTTGTCTTTAATATCAATGGCGTTTGTGGCTATTTCTCTGGATTTGAGCGCATTCCATTTTATGTAGAATTTGATAGACCGAAAAACTTCTTTGGTGCTACGGCACTCAAAAGAACGGGCGGCGACGAGGATACAGATATTTTCTATGCGGATAATTATATGGATTTGCAAGATGGTCCAATTATGTTTTCTGAGCCTGATACGGCAATGTTGAAAGTAGGCAATGCCGAAGTTTTGATTGCCAATTATTCGCCTACGGGTTTGGTATCAGCGAAGCGCATCGAGCAAGAAATTGCGCCTATTTTGGAAGCACAGCGCAAATATTTGGGCGGCACATTGCCTGTGGACCGTTATGCTTTTATTATTTATTTGTCTCAAAATAGCAATTCTGGCGGTTTTGGCGCATTGGAGCATTCTTATTCGTCGGTCTATTTCTTGCCTGAGGCAGATGCCGACAATATTGCACAAACCATCAGAGACGTAGCGGCACATGAGTTTTTTCATATCGTAACGCCTTTGAATATTCACTCCGAAGAAATTCATTATTTCGATTATATCGACCCCAAAATGTCGGAACACCTTTGGCTCTACGAGGGCGTAACGGAGTATTCTGCCAGCCATGTACAAGTAAAATATGGTTTGATTTCGTTGGAAAACTATATGGGAGTATTAGAAAGTAAAATGCGTAATTCGGCGCAATACAAACAAGAATTACCCTTTACGGTAATGAGTAAATTGTGCTTAGATGTTCATAAGGACCAATACGGTAACGTGTATGAAAAGGGCGCACTCATTGGGATGTGTGTGGATATTTTGGCTTTGAAATATTCAAAACGAAAAGACGGCATCCAACAACTCATGGTGGATTTGTCGAAAACTTACGGTAAAGACCAGCCTTTCAAGGACGAAGAATTATTTAAGAAAATTGGAAAATTGACGCATCGAAAAGTCAGAAAATTCTTAAAAAAATACGTCAGTGGCCCGAAGAAATTACCTCTCGATAAGATTTTCAATGAAGTGGGCATGATTTATTATCCATCGAAAATGAAGAAAGTTTTGTCTCCTTTGGGTGGTTTAGGGCCCAAAAGCGTTGGCTTCGATGGTCAAAATTTCTTTATTAGCAGCGAAGAGGGTTTCGACGCTTTTGCAAAAGAAAATTTGGGTTTCAAAAAAGGTGACAAACTCACCAAATGGAACGGCGAAGAGTTGAATATTCAGAACATCAACCAAGTCATTGGCGGCTATGCGCAAACCGTAAAAGAAGGCGACGACCTTTCTATCACGGTCATTCGTGATGGCAAAGAGTTGGAACTCAAAACCAAAGTGGAGAAAATTGATAAGCTGGTAGAACACGTTTTGGAACTCAATCCGAATGCTAGTTCTAAGCAGTTGAAGTTGCGTAAAGCATGGTTGGGCGATTATAAAACAGATGCAGAGATGTAAATATAGCGTGGATTTGGAAGACGGATTAAACGGATGGGGCGCGGATTAAAACGGATTTTTTTAGCGTAGAGCAAGGAAAAATCCGTTTAATCCGTTTAATCCGTGTCCACGTTTTTGTTAGTTTTCGGCTCTAACTCCCAACATCATTCTTCCATCATAAACTTAGGATTAGTTATAAATTCGGTATCCGTCAATGCTTTTAAAAAAGCAATCAAATCCGCTTTTTCTTGCGCAGACAAGTGAAGCGGCTGAATAAATGGGCTTTGGTTGGGGTGATTGAAACCGCCTCGATTATAATGTTCTACCACTTCTTCGAGCGTCGAATAACTGCCGTTGTGCATATACGGATAAGTCAAATCAATATTGCGAAGCGTTGGCACTTTGAATTTTCCAATATCCGAACTCTCAAAAGTAATCCGCATCAGCCCCAAATCTTCGTATGCCGCATAAGCACCATTATTGACAATCGAATATTCTGTAAAATCAAAACCACCGTGGCACTCACTACATTTCAACCTTTCACTAAAAAAAAGCGTCATTCCATGGCGTTCGGAGGCATTTAATGCGTTGGTTTCTCCTCTTTGGTATTTATCAAATTTAGAATTGGCACTTATCAACGTCCGCTGAAAAGCTCCCAAAGCACGCACCAAAACGAAATTGTCAAAACGCCTTCCAAAGGCTTTGTAAGACATCAATCCTATTTCTTCATCACTCGACAACCTTTCTACGATGCCGGCTGCCGTAAAATCCATTTCGCTGTGTTCTTCTATTGGGCCAAAGGCTTGCCCTTCGAGCGAAGGATTGCCGCCTTCTCGAAAATAGTAAGGATGATAACCGATATTGGTCAGCGTTGGCGAATTGCGAAAACCTATTCGCCCTTCGATGCCAACCGAAACGGGGTGATGGTCTGCGAAACCTTGATTTTGTAAATGACAAGAGTTGCACGAAATACTCGCATCTCTCGAAAGGCGAGCGTCATAAAACAGTTTTTTGCCCAAAGCCACTCGTTCTTCCGTTACTGCTTTGCCTTCTGGAATAGGCAGCGCAGGTACACCTTCTGGCAAATTGAACGCATAAGGCGTTTCTACCATCTCAGGAGGCGACTCGTCGAGCGTGCAAGCAACGATGCTTAGCATTGTGAGTAGAAATATGTTGTATTTTATTTTCAAATTTTAATGCTCTTTGCTGCATACAAGCACCAAACCCCTCGAAGGCATTTGATGCTTGATGTTGCTAAAATGTTTTATAGTATAGTAAAAGCAGTTTGGAAATTCGTCATTATCGCTTCGTCCATTCCGTGAACGTTCGGTGTGCCGATTAAGTCCGCATCTTCTAAGATTTTTGCCAAATCAAAACCAATTCTAATATCTTGACTTTCTCCTGTCAATTCCTTATTCGTGCTTACGCTAATGGCACGAAGCATTGCATCTGAGCCGATGTGACGTGCAAAAGGCTCTTCTGGCGTGCCGTCTCCGTCTTTATCCACAAGCCCTTCTATTCTCACGAATTTATAGCCCGTGTTCCAGTTCCAGTGCATAGAAGGCGATTGTTGCGCAAGCGGGTCGTCGGCAGTTCTTGAAGTAAAAGCGGCTTCGGTTTGGCTATTCGCCACAGCATCTACACCAATATTAAAATTGATTCCCGTGATTGTTCCTTTTTCTACATCGCCTAAAGTATGCGTGCTGTTTGCTCCTACCAAAAGGTATTTGTCGAATGTTTGGTCTTCATTGCTACTTCTTTTCAGCGTCATGTCATGGGCATAAAAATATATCTGAGTAAAAGAAGTTGCTACACTACTTATCGTGACTGTTTCATTAAGCGCAAGATTTTCGGTGCCTATAAGCGGCTGAAAACTTGCACTTACTTCAACGATACTGTTTTCTTCGCATGAGGAAAAAAACATTAATCCTGTACTTAATACTAAAAATGATAGCGTTTTAAAAATCGTTAATTTCATTGTTTATTGTATTTAAATTCATATTTAAGTTACGTCCTACTGTGTTTTTAGGTTTTTTAAAATTAGACCTGAAACCTTTTCTGAAAATGTTTTACATCTAAATTCTACTATAAAGTTAAACGACTATAAAACAAAAGTCTGTGACTAATGTCCTTGCATCATTCATTTTTATTAAAGATTGTATCTCAATTGACAATGTTTCTTAGAAATTCGCTTTGTGTTGAAATTTAAAATCCTACCAAAACAGGTTCTTTTTAGTTTAAAACCAGCAAAATTCTTACTATGTGCCTATTGTGTCTGCCTGTCGGCAGACAGGCCTGTCTGCCGACAGGCAGGTTTTAATCTGTTTTTTCGTTTTGTATGGTTTTAAAAATTGAAAAACTACAAACCTTAAAAAGTCAAAGGGAAGTGAAAGTTCATAGACTTATGTTTTCCATTTTTTAAAAAAATAGTAATGACCATGTTCCAATTAAGCGAATAAGGATGGATGTTAAAACTAGCAGGCAAGTTTTTATCTTTAGGCGGCAAAGGCAAAGGAATCATCATCCGTTTATCGGTAATCGGATGAATATGACTTTCATAATTATGAACAATATGATATTTATGATTTGAATTTTCGCTGTCTCCTGCATCCAATTCTTCTTGAAGATAATAGTTAAACTTCACGCCTTCGATACTCGTCCAGTTCCGATGAGTTTCGATGACAATATCAAACATATCGTTCCCCCTAGGATGTGTTGAAATATTTATTTCTTTGATTTTCCCGAAGCCCACAAAAGTATCATAAACGCCTTTGCCCAATGCTATCGAACCGACTATTTCAAAAATGGGAACAGCAAAATTAAATAGCTCTTGCCAATGAAACACCACCCCTATCAATCCTACCGCAGCCCCTATTCCGTAACCCAAAGTTTCATTATCAAAAAGGTAATTTTCGTTTCGAGGCTTTATCCTAAAAGGCACACCTTTGGTTTCGACGGTAATCGGAAAACAAAAAGAAAACGAACTCCTTGTATCAAACAATCGCTGAACGCTCCACCTCATTCCCTCTTTTTGGAATGCCCTGCGAGTAGCTCCACGGGCTTCTACCAGTAGCTCAATGTGCCATTCTATTCTAAAATGATTGCCGTCATAAGTCGTCGGTAAGGCAGGTTTGAATTTGAAATGATACTCGTGTCGCTGATTGCTTTGCCAAGAACCATCGTTGTTTTCTATGCGCTTTCTGAGCGCAATGATTTCTTTCTTTTGGTGTCCGTTGGTTCTAGAAATAGTCTGAACCACCCGATAACCAAAATGAGCGTATTCGATATGTTGAGCAGATTGAATAATAAAACTTCCGCTCACAATATCATTTAAAGAATAAACGCCATTAGGTTTATTCAATTCGCAAGAAATACCAAATTTCGACGGTTCTATTTTCATAAATGATTTTGGATTTATAAGCCTAAATGTAAGCAAAATATGGTAAATGAGATGGTAATGTTAGATAAGTGTTCCGATTTTTCGGACGGGGTTTAAAGCTGTGAATCAAATTTTATAAAAAATGAAAAAATCAAATAAATCCACATTCCAACCACTCCTTCTTCCAAAATAGCTATATTTGAAATTCGGTCAAAACAAATCGAATGACAACAGAAATACTTTATTTTTTAGTAGGATTGATAGTAGGCGGCATCATAGCATGGCTGATGGCACGCTTGCGAGCGCAGCAAGGCATTACGGAGCGAGAAGTGCAAGAAAAGTACGTCGTAAAAGAACTTTACGAAAACTTAGAAAAGCAATGGAATCAGCTACAAAAAGAGCATAATATACTCAACAACGACTATGTTTTGGTGAGTAAAGCCCTTTCTGCGAAGGAGCAATATGCCGAAAACATTCTGGAAAAACTTCGGTTGCAAAATGCGGAGTTTTCTAAAATGCAAGACCAATTTACGCTTCATTTTGAGAACATCGCCAGCCGATTACTAGAAGAAAAAAGCCAAAAATTCACGGAACAAAACCATTCTCAACTCCACTCCATACTGGTAGCCGCTCAAGGAGAAAATCCGAGATTTTGAAACCAAAGTAGAGCGCAACTATTTGGAAAACACCAAACAAAGAATCACCCTTTCGGAAGAAATTCGGCATTTGCGTCACCTCAACGAGCAGTTGAGTCAAGATGCCAATCAGCTCGTGAGTGCCTTGAAGGGCGATAGCAAATTTCAAGGCGACTGGGGCGAATTTCAACTGGAAGTATTGCTAGAAAAATCGGGGCTGGAGAAAGGTATTCACTTTGTCACGCAGTCGAGTTTCAAAGATAACGCTGGCAGGCAGAAGCGTCCCGATTTTATTATTAATCTTCCCGAAAACAAAAACCTTATTATCGACTCCAAAGTCTCGCTCAAAGCCTACGAAGCCTATTTTAATTGCGAAGTCGAAGAAGAGCAAGCCACTTATTTAAAAGCGCACTTGGATAGTTTGCGCAGCCATATTAGAGATTTGAGTAGCAAAAATTATCAACGCTTGTATCAAATCAATTCGCCTGATTATTTGTTGATGTTTGTGCCGATAGAACCAGCACTTTCACTCGCTTTGCAAGAAGACAAAAGCCTGTTTTTAGATGCCCTCGACCGCAATATTGTCATTGTTACCTCTTCTACCCTACTCGCTACTATGCGCACAGTTTCGTATATTTGGAAACAAGACAAACAGAAAAAAAGCGTATTGGAAATAGCTCGACAAAGCGGCTTGCTGTATGATAAGTTTGTTGGTTTTGTCACCGACCTTCAAGAAATAGGCAAAAAACTGGACGACGCTCGTGGTGCTTACGATGGTGCGATGAATAAACTTCATACTTCCAAAAAATACGGTGACACTATACTTGGAAGAGCGAAACGAATCAAAGAATTGGGCGCAAACGCCTCTAAAGAGCTGCCTTCTGATTTATTGGATTAAAAGAAAAAATGAATATAATCATACTTAGGTAAGTACATTGTTTCAAAAATAAGTTAATCTTTTCTCCAATGGTGGCTTGCCCCATTGTACTTTGATTTTCAATGTAAACAAGGCAGCAAGCTACCTTGGAGTATATAAACAAACTTTTGAAACACTGTAGTAAGTACACTGTTTCAAAAATTAATTTAGGTTTTAAAAACATTAAACTACTTTTTAAGTTATTGATTTTCAGTTAGTTTAAAAGGCATTTTTTAAATCCTTAAAATGATTGCAAAACTTTTGAAACACTGCAGTAAGTTTTTAAAATGAGTAAATAAACGAAAAATATGAAAACAAAAATTTATGCTTTGCTGAACCTTGTTGGTTTAGTTGCCACGATTTACATCAATTTTTTAGCCACTTCTTTGCCACTCAATGGCAAAACCACAGGCGAATTATCAGACGCTTATCCTAATCTTTTTGTGCCTGCGGGCTTCACTTTTGCTATTTGGGGAGTCATTTATTCCTTACTTATCGCTTTTGTGATATATCAACTGGTGGTAGCCTTTGGCAAAGATGAACAGAAAAAACGCTTTATTGATACCATAGGAATATTATTTTTCCTATCCTGCATCTTCAATTCTGCTTGGATTTTTGCATGGCATTATCAAGAAGTGATAGTTTCGGTGGGTTTGATGTTAGGTATTTTAACTACGCTTATTCTTATTTACCAACGTTTGCGAATTGGAGGAATGTCGGTTACTAACACCACCAAATTTTTAGTCCACGTCCCTTTTAGCGTGTATTTGGGCTGGATAACGGTGGCAACTATTGCCAATGTTACTACTTTGTTGGTGGATATTAATTGGGATGGTTTCGGTATATTAGAAGAAATGTGGGCGGTTATCGTTTTGGTGATTGGCACTTATATCGGGCAAACCGTCACGAGTCGCCGACGAGATCTTGCTTATGGTTTGGTCATTATTTGGGCGTATTACGGCATTGTGGCAAAACGCATGAGTTTGGGCGCAGACTACATGAATAGCATCGTTCTGACGGCTCTGATTGGAATGGCAATTATTAGTTTGGTCATTTTGGCGCAGTTGTTTAAGCGAGCATTTCAGAAGTAAAAAAACTGGAGTATTCTATTTTTAAGGATGTAGAATGCTCCAGTATTTTATTTATCTAACATACTTTTCCAGCTCTTCTTTCGAGCTTTCAAATTTAAAAATCTCATTCATTTTCAGATAATTATCTGGGTCGGAGCAATGATGGTAAGCAAATTTGGCGTAATCCAACCGAGTATTTTCAAATTTCATCAACGCTGCCATTTTTTTGATTTGCGAAGTCGTCATACATTTGAGGTGTTTCGTTTCTCGCATGGCACTACTTTCTCTATCCTCTTCAAATTTTTTGGCTCTTACCAATTCATAACTTTTGTTGTAATGAATACCCGTAGCTGGCACACAAGCAACCTGTCCTTCTACGGTTTTAGTTGCAATATCTTTCAATACATCGCAACTCGCCAAAATCATTAATAACGCCATAATCGGTAATAATAGTAATGATTGTTTCATCGTCTTTTTGTTTTTTTATAAAATAATTTGAATTAAAATCTTCGACAAAACTGAGCATTCCGCCTATTAATTTCCACTCTGGCAGGACAAACTCGAAAAATGATTGTATCAACTTTGGATATGAAATATTTGACGAAAAACCATTGCCCTAATTTTCCATTAAAATATTTATTCTAGAATGATTATTTTGCAAGTTGATAAATGAGCAGTAACAGTAACTTATTTTCATTTTATAAAAAAGAATAAATCAACCATTTATGACACGTATCAAACCACTTTTTAATTTAGAAGGAAAAGTTGCGATAGTAACAGGCGCAAGCAAAGGCATAGGCGAAAGCATGGCAAGAGGCTTTGCAGAATTTGGCGCAAAAGTAGTCGTCAGTAGCCGCAAACAAGACTCCGTAGATGCAGTAGCTGCCGCTTTTAGAGCCGATGGGCTGGAAGCAACGGGCATTGCTTGCCATGTTGGCGATAGCGAGCAACTCAAAAATCTGATAGAAAAAACCGTCGAAATCTATGGCGGCGTGGATATTATTGTAAATAATGCGGCTATCAATCCCGTTTTTGCGCCATTATCAACCGTTGAAAATGATGTCTTTGATAAAATTATGAACGTCAATGTTCGTGCGCCATTTGAGTTAGCGAATTTGGCGTATCCAATTATGAAAAAACGTGGCGGCGGTTCTATTATCAATATCGCTTCGGTGGAAGGCATGAAGCCGAGTTTTGGCTTAGGATTGTATAGCGTGAGTAAGGCAGCCGTCATTATGCTGACCAAAAATCAAGCGAAAGAATGGGGAAAAGACGGTATTCGCTCGAATGCTATTTGCCCAGGATTAGTCAAAACCAAGTTTAGCTCCGCCCTTTGGAACAATGACAGCATTATGTCACAGGTCAAAAAAATGTTGCCATCTGGTAGAATGGCATTGCCCGATGAGATGGCAGGTTTGGCGGTATTTTTGGCTGCGGATGCGAGTGCTTACTGCACCGGTTCGGTATTTACTGCCGATGGTGGACACATGATTGCAGGGTAGTTTTTGGGGAAAAATTTCAGTGTTACAAGTTTTTTTTTAGACAGACTGTCTGATGGCAGGCAGCCTGTCTGAAAAAACTGTCCTAAAAAACCTTGTTTTACACCATTCTCTTGTGCCACGAAGCCTTTAACGGTTTTACCCATTTTTCATCAAAATCCGCTTTGGTTTTCACCAAATTATCAAACACCAAAGTATCATCCGTTGTATCTTTCCATTCTTAGCATACAAATCCGCAAAAACATCCCTGTGTGCTGTTTTCACTTCGCCATTTTCTTGGTAAGCAAAAGTCATTCTATCAAACATATTTGCACCAAATTTGGATTCAAGCGATTGTATAAAATGCACCGATTTATCAATGGAGCAGCCGCTCGCTCCTGCCTGACTTTCATCTACCATCAATACGATAAACCTATCATGCAAAAGGTCTCCGTCTGCCTTCAACCATTGATTGTGGATTGTCCAGATTTTACAAAAAGCCTTAATTTGGTTTTTAATATCGGTTGCCTCAGATGCAGAAAATGGTTTATCACTCTGATAAATCCAAACCCTTGATACATCCGCTAATGTATTTTTCATATTTTAATTTTTTCTCATTAGACTTTATTCACAAAACTAAATCCTATTACATAACTAACTGATAATGAAGATATACAAAGCAGCTTCGCCGCTTTATGAATAATGGCTATTACGATTGATGAAGTTCTAATTTT
>CALOED010000299.1:0-28999 GCA_942492005.1 uncultured Saprospiraceae bacterium | reverse complement strand
GTGGTGTTGGTGGTTTTGCAGTTACAGGTAGAAATCCAACCAAGGCAATTATTGAAGAAAATTATTTAAAAGTAACTCCGGATAGTACTCGAGTATGGGTAAATGAAGGAGCTAAAGGGGGCGTAGGTGGCTTTGCAGTAACCGGAAGGAATCCAACCAAGGGAGTAACAAATGATTATTTTGTTTCTACTTCTGATAGTACAAGAATTTATGTAAGTGATACTATTGGTGTTAAAGGAAGCGTTGGTGGCTTTGCAGTAACCGGAAGAAATCCTACCAAAGGTAGCTTAAATGATTATTTACAGGTTACAAAGGATAGTACTCGAGTATATGTAAACGAAGGAGCCAAAGGTGGAGTAGGAGGTTTTGCAGTAACCGGAAGAAATCCTACAAAAGGGAGTAATTATGATTACTTACAAGTAACAAAATATAGTACCCGAGTGTATGTTGATGAAAGTGCCAAGGGTGGTGTTGGTGGATTTGCAGTTACCGGACGAAATCCTACAAAAGGAGTATCTCAAAGATTTTTGGATATGACTAAGGATAATTATTTTATAGGTCATCAGAGTGGACAAAAAACCACAGATGGTGTGTATAATTCTTTTATGGGATACGAAAGTGGATTAAGTAATTTATTTGGAAGTAATAACTCGTTTATAGGCTACCGTTCAGGATATAATAATACACATGGAAATAGTAATACTTTTTTAGGTGATTCTAGTGGATTTGGAAATACAACTGGATCTAGCAACTTGTTTTTAGGAAGTAATAGTGGTTTATCAAACACGGCTGGTAGCTATAATTCTTTTATAGGTTATAAAAGTGGATATTCAAATCAAACCGGAGTTAATAATTCAAATGAATCAGTTTTTACTCTGACCCCGTTAGTACTCCGGCGGGGCGTCGCCGCGTGCCCGGGGCGGGGTCCAGAATGGTTTCTTCATGACCTGCAACGGACGACTTTGCGGTACTGGCGTAGCTCTTTCTGGTAGTAAAGACTTCGGCCCAGATGTCGCCTTCCGGGCGTTCTGTCTTGATCATGGCCAGTGCAATGTTGGCCTTGGCCGCGGGTGACCACATGGCCGAGGTGACATAGCCGATATCCTTCGTACAGCGCTGGTTGTTGCCAGGAATGAGTCTTCGCGACGGGTTTGTTGCCTGGTATGTCCAGCCGGGTGAGGTGAATTTCGGACCGCGTTCCTGCTCTTGCAGCAGGGCGTTGCGGCCGTTGAAATGCGGTTTGTCGAAATCCACCAGCCAGCCGAGGTTCAGCTCGAAAGGGGTCTGGTCATGCTGGAAATGTACGGTCTTCAGACGTCGTTCAACTCCATGTCCGGCATGATGAAGCCGGCACTCGAGACGCGCCATGTTGGTGGCTGCCTCACCAAACGGCTGGATACCGTAATCCTCATAAACCGCATGCAGGTCATCCACATTGGCAGCGCCAGTTCGGGATTGATCCATAACTCGTAACCCAGGTCGCCGGTGAAGCCCGTGCGCGAGACCATCAGCGTGTCGCCATGGAAGGGAAAACGGCGGATATCGAATGGCTTCTGTGGTCTCGATGTCTTCGTGCGGAGTTTCCGCATTGGAACAACGATGGAACGGAAGTGCATTGGTCTTTGGGTAACGCCTTTTTTACTTATAATCTAGCCGATGCGAAGAAATAGATGAAGGAACAGCGGCTAAGAAAAAAGCGGAAGCGGAGAAAAAGAAAAAGGAAGCCGAAGCGAAAAAGGCTAAAAAAGACGAGCCTAAGGAAGATAAACAGGAAGAAGGCGGCGACGATGAAGAGGATGGCGATGATGATAAAAAAGAAGAAAAAGCAGACGAGGACGATAAGAAAAAGAAAGAGGACGAAGGTTACAAGGCCAAAGAAGTGCGTGTAAAAGTGAAGGTCGAACGTGATATTCCTGATGGTCGAGTGCTATTGACTGGCGCAAAAATCATCACGATGAAAGGCGATGAAGTGATTGAAAATGGTGATATTTTTATTGAAAATAATAGAATTGTAGCTGTTGGAAAAAAAGGCACTTTGAAACTTACGGGCAAATACGAAACCAAAGACATGAAGGGGAAAACCATCGTGCCAGGCTTCGTTGATACGCACGCTCACATGTGGCCAAATTGGGGATTACACAAAAACAATGTTTGGTTATATGCGGCAAATTTGGCGTATGGCGTAACGACTACTCGTGACCCACAGACAGCTACGACGGATGTTTTAACGTATGAAGATATGGTAGAAGCAGGTTCTATTCCTGGCCCGAGAATTTACTCAACTGGCCCAGGTGTTGGTTTCTGGTCGTATAATTTGCAAAGCTATGACCAAACTAAGTCTGTATTGAAACAATACTCTGAATATTACGAAACCAAGACGATTAAAATGTATTTGACCGGTAATCGCCAGCATCGTCAGTGGATTATTCAAGCAGCTAAAGAGCAAGGTTTGATGCCAACTACGGAAGGTGGTTTGGATATTAAATTGAACTTTACGCAATTGTTGGACGGTTATCCGGGACACGAACACGCTTTGCCGATTTATCCGATTTACGATGATATTATTAAGTTGATTGCAGAGTCTGAAATGTGTGTTACGCCTACGATGTTGGTGGCTTACGGTGGCCCGTGGGCAGAGAATTATTTCTATTCTCGTGAAAATCCTCAGTACGACAAAAAGCTCAACTACTTCACACCAAAACGTGAACTCGACCAAAAAACTCGCAGAAGACCGGGGTGGTTCATGGACGAAGAACACGTTTTCAAAAAGCACGCTGAGACTTGTAAAAAAATCGTAGAAGCTGGCGGTTTAGTCGGCATTGGTTCTCATGGTCAGTTGCAAGGTTTGGGTTATCATTGGGAATTGTGGGCAGTGGCTTCTGCTGACATGAAACCGCATGATGCGCTTCGAGCAGCTACTATTTTGGGTGCAAGGTCTATTGGTTTGGATAAGGATTTGGGTTCTATTGAAGCTGGGAAATTAGCTGATTTAGTGATTTTGGATAAAGACCCAATGGAAAATATTCGCCATACCAATACTGTTCAATTTGTTATGAAAAATGGTAGAATGTATGACGGTAATACGTTGGATGAAGTGTATCCGAGACAAGTAAAAGCGGCTGTTTTCTTTGATAAAAGCGATAATCCGCCTGCTGGATTGCGAGGGGTTAGGGATTAGGTTGCTTGTACAGCCTTTATTGTATTAAAACACAAAACAAACGGATTTCAATAGGTTTTTCCTGTTGAAATCCGTTTATTTTTTTAGTATATTTGGAAAAAGCATTGATTTATGATAGCAGAAATAGAAGAATTAGTTATTCCCGATATTTTGATTTATGAGCAACTCGACGGCTTGAATATTTATTATTCAAACTATCAATCTGTATTAGAAAACCTTGAAAATATTGAAAGTGTTATGGGCAGTAGTGGTTTGCAATCTTTTATTATTGAAATAGTTAAAGATTTTTTAAAAATCAATTTAGCTAATGATTATAGATTTTTATCTAATGAGGTCGGTTTGCATATTTCTAACAATAATAACCTAAGCGCCGACATTGCCATTTTTTCTAAAATTGCACTTCCTTTATCTGAATTAGAAGATAAATACTTAAAAATACCTCCTAGAATCGTTATTGAAATTGATACCAAAGCGGATTTCTCGAATATGAGTGCTGGTGATTATTTTAATATCAAAACTCAAAAACTATTGGATTTTGGAGTGGAGCAGGTGGTTTGGATTTATACCCAAAGTAAAAAAATTATGTCTGCAACTATTGACGAGGCTTGGCAAATAACAGACTGGAATAAAGATGTTGAAGTTTTAGGGGAGCGATTAAATGTATTTGAATTATTGAAAAAAGAAGGCTATTCGTCAGAATAAGGCTTCTTTGCTAAAATAAAGGGTAGTCCTATAAATGTAAGGTTTGAATAGCGGTTATTTCTCGCAGAGGTACAAGAGGAGCAGAGAATATAGAGAAAGATAGTCTTACATTTGTGGCACTACCAAATAAAGATTGCTCGGATTTAAAATTGCGTTTACTGAATTTTTTGGGTTTGGAAAGCGTATTTTTTATAGAAATCCAAGGTTTTCATATCATCGAATTTCATTATCTTCGTAAAGAACAGGAAAATTATACAAAAGATGATTACATCATTAAGCCAGTTAGATTTTGATAAAAAATATACTTACGCCGATTATGTGCTTTGGAAATTTCAAGAGCGTGTAGAATTGCTGAAAGGGAAGCTGTTTAAAATGGCTGCTCCTTCGCCTATACATCAGGAAATTTCAGGAAATCTAAATGGATTACTATGGAATTATTTAAGGAATAATCCTTGTAAACTCTATGCTGCGCCTTTTGATGTTCGTTTACCATTACCTAATCGAAGAGCAACCGCCGATAAAATAGATACGGTTGTCCAACCAGACTTGTGTGTTGTTTGTGATAGAAAGAAGTTAGACAAACAAGGCTGCGTCGGCGCACCCGATTTAGTAGTTGAAATCTTATCTCCTGGCAATTCTAAACGAGAAATGCGAGATAAACTGGAACTTTATCAAGAAGCTGGTGTCATAGAATACTGGGTAGTTGACCCAGAACATCGAACCGTTTTAGTTCATGTTTTAGAAAATAAGAAATACAAATCTATACTTCCTTATCTGACGGATGAAGATGTATTGACTTCTACTATTTTTCCAGAGTTGGCGATTCAATTGGATGAAGTATTTCCGAAAGAAGAGTTGGAAGGTTAGATTGAGTAGAATTTTATATTTGAATGATAAAATACGTTTATTAAACTTTTTGAGTTTGGTAAGCGTATTTTTTTTTAGTAACTTTTAAAACACCACACTCGTTCTAACAGCACTTATTTCTAACCTTAAAATAATTCTTATGAAACAATATGCTGTTATTTTAGCTGCTTTCCTTTTGAGTTTTCCTGCTTTTTCGCAAACCGTTTTTATCACAGAAAATCCAACACGCACTATTTTTCCAATGCTGGAAACCGAATTTGACATTCGGAATATTGGCTTTGGAACGATTAGCGCAGTTAACCCACAACACGATTATACTTCCAAATCTTTGACTAATCCTGCCCTACTCGTAGCAGGGGATAAACAATGGAGTAATTATTTCAATTTTCATCAATTTGACCAATATGAATACGCTCTTTCCTTTCAAGCGGCTTCCAAAATAGGCGACAAATGGAGCGTAGGAACGATGGGAAGAACTTATTCTAACCAAACACTTACCTCCATTAATGCGACGACTATTGGCGGTTTTTTGGGTTATAAAATCAATAAAAATTGGTCAGTTGGTGGCGGTGTGAATTATTTTCATCATTCGATTGATAGTGTGATGAGTACCAATTCTTACTTTTTTGATTTAGGCGCACAGTATCAAACTTCTTTCAAATTATCTCCATCACAGCAGTTGGATTTTCAAGCAGGTTTGAAAATCAATTATTTAGGTCCGAAGCCCTATCCGTATGAATTTTTGCCTACTAACCTGTCATTAGCAACGGCTTTGACTTATCCGACAGCACTTAAAGGCGGTATGCTTTATTTGACTTTGGGTTATCAATCTGAAAAACTGCTTATTCCCAGCAATGATTTTATGGATTCTAACCTGAATGGCGTTTTGGATAATCAAGAAATATCGGCAGCCGAAGGCATAATTTCTTCTTTTTCAGATGCTCAAAATGGAGCGAGCGAAGAGTTAATGGAAATTACGCACAAGTTTGGTTTTGAGACAACTTACATCAAAGATGGTTGGATAAGAGGTGTTAGAGTTGGATTTTTTAATGTTCCGACTTATAAAGGCGGCATGAAATTTTTCTCTTATGGTGTTTCTTTTGGTAAGAATGGCTATCTAATGAATTTTAGCTATCAGCATATTTCTAATACTGACCCTGATGTGGAAGTAAGAGATGTTTTGTCTTTGGGATTGAGTATGAATATTTAAGTCGGGCTGATTATTTATATTTGAATGATAAAATACGTTTACTTAACTTTTTGAGTAAACGTATTTTTTTTAGAATCTAAAACCGATAAAATGCCAAAATCTAAAAAACAGAAATACGCCAAATGTCCTTGCTGCCAAACGGAAAGGCATCGAACAGAAATGAAAACTGCCATTGCCCAAATGGAAAAACTAGATAGAGCGGCGTATAAACATTACAAAGCATTGAGTATTGATACTTATGCGAGTTTTATAGATAGTGACTTCAATTGGGCTTGTGATGTTTGTTTAAATAATAAAAAAGCGATACTTGCTCATCCTAGTTTACAACAATACGCTTGGAATCCGAATTACGCTTATTTTGATACCCGACACACTTGTAGAACTTGTGAAACAGTGTTTACATTCAGTAAAGAAGAAAAGAAATATTGGTTTGAAACATTGAAATTTTGGACAGATGCAGAACCTGTAAATTGCGTAAATTGTAGAAAAGAAGTCAGACAATTTAAAAATCAAAACACTCGATTGTCGAATATTTTACAGCAAAAAGAGGAAGATATTTCTATTGAAGAACTAGAAGAAGTGATTGAAATTTATACCAAATGGGAGAAGATTAAACGAGTGAAATATTATCAATCGGTGTTGAGAAAGCAAAAAAATCATGTCTGCGACTAATCATACAGCATGGCAAACAACAGACAGGAATAAAGATGTTGAAGTACTTGGAACTTGGAGAAACACTCAATGTTTTTCAGCTTTTAGAAAAGGAAGGTTTTAACAAAAATAATTTAGAGGCTTCAAAAACTACCCCAACTCAAAAGTAGTAATCCCGAAGACCTTATCCAAATCCACTTTTGGTGGCTCGCCATAATACATTCTCGCACATTCAAAAACATATTTGGCATTGTATTTTTTGATAATATTCATGGCGGCTGCATTCGCAACAGGCACATCAAAATACAATGGCTCGCCAATAACGGCATTCAAACAAGCTTTGTATAATTCTTCTGCAATGCGTTCATTATCTGCAAAAAGCGGGCAAATTTTATACCCGATATTCACTTTTCTAATAATGGCAAATCCTTTTAAATCGCCATTTTCGACGTATTTGAACGTTTGAGTTTCGGGCAATTTTAACCACGGATTTAAGAATTTTGGTCTTGAAAAACCAAAACATTTTTTATCATAAGCCAAAACGGCTTCCAAATCCTTATCCGCAATCGAAGAAATATTAGAATGGATTTGAAAAGCCGTTCCGATTTTTTCATACCGCTCGTCTCTGAAAGCGACTTTAAATCCGCCTTTTTCGTAAAAAGGTTGCATCGCTACTACGCCGTCCATTCCGATAGAAGCACCTTTATTTAGCCTTTTTAATAAAGTATCTCGACGCTGAAACCAAAGTTTCTCGCCAATTCCTTGACTTCTAAAATCAGGCTTCACGATAAACAAACCCATAAAACCAAATTCCTCGTTGTAAGAAACAATCGCCCCTCCAGCTATCAATTCGCCCTTTAAATAATAACCATAAAAGCCATTTGGGTCGGCTGCCCAAAAGGCTTCTGCATCATACGGACTGGGATTCCAGCCTTCGTCTTTTGCCCAACTGACTAAAGTTTTTAGTCCATTGAGGTCGAGTTGTTGAAAATAGAGTTGTTTTAGGTTTATCATGTTTTGGTATTTATGGATGAATTTGCTTATTAGCCCAATTCCTAGCAGGAAATGGGCTAATTTCATACCTCCGAATTTACTTATTTTTTTGATTACATTTCAATATATTCCACGGCTAAACCTTGCTGACTACGCATTTTTAAAAATCGTAAATGTGAGCCAATCGCATCGGCTAATGTTGGGTTGAGGTTGTAAGTCACTTCAAATTCTTGGCAAGTTGCACGAAGGATTTTCGTCAGTTTGGGATAATGAATATGACAAATATTTGGAAAAAGATGATGCACAACATGATGATTGAAACCACCAAAAAGATGCGTCACCACAGGGCTATGAATAGCAAAATCAGTGGTAGTTGCTATTTGGTGCATGGCCCACGAGTGCGGCATCATTCCGTTTTTATCGGGCGCAGGATAAACCGAATATTCACCGACGTGAGCCGAAACCAACGCCATAGCTACCGTCATGCTTGCCGCAAAATGCAACAAAACAAAGCCCAACAACACTTGACCAACTGAAAACGGAAGCCACCAACTAGGCAAAATAATCAACACGCTTACATAATATATTTTGCCCAAAAACAACCGAACGTATGCCTTCCAATGATGTTGAAGATGGGGTTTGCCGCTAATATCGGTATTAAAAAAATCTCGAAAATCTCGAAACAATAACCAATTCAGCGTATAAAATAAATACAAAACGGGCATATACAAATACTGATAATGATGAAAATTTAAAAACGGGGCATTCGGAAAAATTCGCACCAAATTACTCTGCTTAATATCGCCATCCATATCGGGAATATTGACATGAGGGTGGTGCGAATGTACGTGCTTGAGTCGCCACAGATAGCCATTTGCGCCCAAAAAATCAAAGGTGAATAACAAAAAATCATTCACCGATTTATGCTTTGAAAAGGTATTGTGCGCTGCGTCATGTGCGATATTCAGAGCCACAAAAATCGTGTGACTACCCATCAAAGCATAAGAAAGGTACAATTGGAAAAGGCTGACAGAAAACAAAATGGAAGTATAACAAGCAAGATAACTGGCGACTAACAAAATCGCTTTGGTGTAAGCCGCTCGATTGCCCGTTTTTGCGATTTGGTTGGTTTTGAAATAATCATCGATTCGAGATTGTAATGTTTTGAAAAACAGAGGATTTTCTTCTTTTTGAAATTTTATTTGTTGCATATTTTTAAGAATACAAAACTTAACCGACTCATTGCTACGGTAAGTTTAAGTTTTTTAGAAAAAAGGAAAAGGAAGAAGAAAATGATGTGTTGAACGCAAATATGAATACTTATAAAAGATAAAAGCAAGCCGAAGTTGAAAAATTCTGAAAACTTTAACATTTGTCCAACTTTGGCTTTTTTATCTATTTTTTAAAATTTTTGACAACCTTCATTTCTTTTAGTATTTTATGAGAATAAATATCCAAGTTCGGGAAAATAACGGTCTTATAAGAAAAAACTAAGTATTTTTTAAAAAGTCTAAGGAATATTTGCTAACACTCGCTGGACTAAAACACGCTTCTTTGCTTCTGATATAAAGGAAGAAGAAAGTGTAATTACCAAAATCATTTTTTTAACAAAACGAGACAATTATGAAATCATACACGATAAACATGATGACATCGGCTTTTCTGAACAATCCGAGGATGAAATCATTCGTAGGCAGCGATAAAACTAGCTTTGAAAAAGTAAGGCCAGTTATTGAATACGCTTATGAAATCACGCACCGCCTCAATGGCATTTTCTACGCTCGCAACCAAAAAACGGTTATTTTCTATTATCAAAAAAGTCAGTTCTCTACCACATTTAAAGACACGCTCAACTACTTAAAAATCATCATAAAAACCATAGGCTTAGCTAGAGCTTTACCAATTTATTTAAGAGAAAAGAAAGTAAAAAAACTACGTGCAACGGATTTAGATTATATTTACGTTTGGTTTTTGGCACAAGACCCCAACTATCATCACCTAGATGGACTTCGAGAAGTCAATCTGCATTTGATAGCAAAATCAGAAGAATTAGCTTTGCCTATCTTGATGGAAACATCTGACCGACGCAATTTAGTAATGTATAAAAGAGTAGGTTTTGAGGTGTATAATTCATGGCAGGATGAAGCGAATAATCTGACTATTTGGTACTTGAAACGAGAGCCGCAAAAAAACAAAAAAAAATGAAAATTTTAAGAAAGAAATATTGCAACATTAAAATACTAATTTCGTTTTAAGGCGGCATTTTTCGATGTTTTGGGGTAGAGTAAAAATCAAATGCTAACAAGGAATAAATTATAAATCAAAAAACATATAAATCTGTTTAAATACTAAAAACGACAAATGAATATTAGAGATTCTGTAAAATCATCAGATAATAAAGTGTCATTGGAGTCCGAAAAACTCAGCTTATTGGTCAAAGACCAAAATAAGTCTCTGATTGACCGATTGGAGGGTTTTGAGGATATTATGAATATAGAAATAGGCGATACCAGTTTGACACGGGCGAAGGCGATAGAGCGGACGTTCAATCTAAGGCAGGTTTTTATCAAATACGAAGGCGATAATCCTACGGGGACGCAAAAGGATAGAATCGCATTCGCACAAGTGCATGACGCTTTGAGGAGAGGTTATTCGACGATGGCGTTGGCGACTTGCGGGAATTATGGCGTAGCGATGGCATTGGCGGCTGATTTGGCAGGTATCAAATGTATGATTTACATTCCCAAAGGCTATCATACGGAGCGCATCAAGGAAATGGAAAACCTCAATGCTGACATCATCAGGCTAGAGGGCAGTTACGAAGATGTAGTAAAAGCTAGCAGCGAGCTGGCGCAAAAAAACGATTGGTACGATGCCAATCCTGGCGGCGACAACACACCTTTGCAAATCATGGCATACGCCCAAATCGCCCACGAAATCTACGATGTGTTGCGAGATGCACCCAAATATTGCGCTGTCCCTGTATCGAACGGGACGCTATTGGCAGGCGTTTATCGTGGTTTTGTTAGCCTTTACAAAAAAGGAAAAACTTCTCGAATCCCGAAAATGATAGCCGCTTCTTCTACTCACAAAAACCCCATAGTCGAGTCGTTTTTGAAAGGATACGACACTTGTATAGATTTGAATCCTGATAAAATTAAGGAAACCAAACACAATGAACCGCTTATCAATTGGCACAGCTTTGATGGCGAAGAGGCATTGTACGCAGTGAAAACATCTCATGGCCAAGCGTTTAATATCAGCGATAAAAAAATGCTTGAAATGAGTAATTTTCTCAACAAAAAAGAAGGTTTTAGAATACTGCCAGCTTCTACCGTCGGGCTGATAGGGATGCTACAATTGCACGAAAAAATGCCGCTAGAACCCGATAGGCTAGTCGCTGTCTTGACGGCTAAAAATTAAGCAAATTTGTTTTTTTTTGTTTTTTTAACACAATAGGCACATAGATAAAACACACCTTATCTATGTGCCTATTGTGTTAAAAAAAAAGATAAAGCATTTCATTCAGCACACTGATTTTTTACTTTTTAAAAAACTAACACACTTCGCCTAATGTGCCTATTGTGTTAAAAAAAAGATAAAGCATTTCATTCAGCACACTGATTTTTTACTTTTTAAAAAACTAACACACTTCGCCTAATGTGCCTATTGTGTTAAAAAAAAGATAAAGCATTTCATTCAGCACACTGATTTTTTACTTTTTAAAAAACTAACACACTTCGCCTAATGTGCCTATTGTGTTAAAAAAAAAGATAAAGCATTTCATTCAACACACTGATTTTTTACTTTTTAAAAAACTAACACACTTCGCCTAATGTGCCTATTGTGTTAAAAAAAAGATAAAGCATTTCATTCAGCACACTGATTTTTTACTTTTTAAAAAACTAACACACTTCGCCTAATGTGCCTATTGTGTTAAAAAAAATGAAAAACAATGAAAAAGTATCCATTTATTTTAATTCTAATACTTTGTGTGTTCACTCATTCAGAAGCACAAATCAACTTCGGTATTCGTGGCGGAATGGGCTTAAATTCCATTCAAAACAACACTTTTTTGCTACAAGTATCTTCCGAACCTTTGGCCATATACCCATTAAGCATTGCGCCCGATGTGGGGCTATTTCTCAACATTCCAATTGCCAACCAGCTATCTATTCAGCCCGAAATTCATTATTTGCATAAAGGCGGAAAAATGTCGGAAGAGATTTATTTGGCAGGCAATGGCAATCCCAATAACCGATTGATACTGGAAGCACAATATCGAGTGCAATACATCGAAATACCTGTGGTGCTGAAATACCAAATTCAAAACGAAGGCGTAAAACCCGCTTTGATGTTAGGAGCAAGTTACGGGCGAGCGATTTCCCAACATTTCAGTGGCGAAACGATTTACATCAATGGCTCTAATAGCCATTACGCCATTTCGGGCGAAGGCAATACACTAGATTGGGATACTGATTTTGGTGGAAATGGCGCATTCAATCGGAATGATGTGAGTGCCGTAATTGGGGCAAGCATCGAAAAAATGATAGGAAAACGCCCTATCATTTTCGATGTCAGATATTTACACGATATGAATGATTGGCGCACCGAAAAGCTAAGCAACAATACTAAAGCACAGGTCAGAAATAGAAACCTATTGGTAACTATTGGGTTGGCTTTGTAGGGAAAAGCTAAAGAAAGGAAGGCATTTCGTTTTCTATTTGATTATTTTAGAAGAAGTAAGAATTTATAAAAAGAAGCTGTATTTTGCGAATTTAAAACCATACAGTTTTTTGAGCAAGCTAAAAAGATGAACAAAAGCGTGGATTGAAACCTGCCGATCGGCAGGCAGGCAGGTTTCAATCCACGCCAATATGTGTTTATTTTGGGCAAGCCCAAAATCTGTATAGTTTAAAAATCAAAATTTATACATGAAATCAACTATTCTAATTTTTGTTTTTCTGACTACCAGCTGGTTTAGCTATTCTCAAAGCCTACAAGACATGACTTTTGGCGAAGCCGCCACCTTTGAAGTGATGACTTGGAACATCGAATGGTTTCCAAAAAATGGGACAACCACCATAGATTCCGTTCGTAAAGTAATAGAAGCATTGGACGTAGATATTATTGCGTTGCAAGAAATTTCGGATACCTTTGCTTTTAAGCAGCTAGTTGATAGTTTGGATGGTTACGAAGCGTTATTTGCCACCAATTATTACACAGGATTGGCGTATTTATACAAAACCGACTCGGTGGAAATCGTGGATTATTATGAAATTTTTCACACCTCGCAGCATTGGAACAACTTCCCTCGTGCGCCCAAAGTCCTAGAAGTTCGATTTAGAAACCAAGATTTTATTATTATCAACAATCATTTCAAATGCTGTGGTGATGGCTATTTGAATTATGGCAGTTCGTCTGACCAAGAAAACAGGCGATATGAAGCCACCAACTTATTGAAAGGCTATATTGACAATAATTTCCCGACCAAAAATGTGATTTGGACGGGCGACCTCAACGACGTGCTCAACGACCCTTATCCCAATAATGTCTTTCAAAATGTACTGGACGATACTTCTAATTTTGTAGCTGCCGACATGGATATTGCTACAAGTTTGATTTTCAATTGGTCGTATCCGAGTTGGCCTTCTCACCTCGACCATATCATACTGACCAATGAGTTATTCGATGAATTTGAGGCAAGCGGCTCTTCGATTGAAACCATCAGGATTGATGATTTTATGGCAGGCGGCTTCAATGAATACGATTCTAAAATCTCAGACCATCGCCCCGTAGCCATTAAATTCAATCTGGACGCTACGGTCAGTTCTATTAAAAAACCAGTAGCAGAACAGCCGCTCAATATTTATCCAAATCCTGCGAGCAGCTATTTTACAATGGATATAGCACCCAATATTCAAAATGGTTTTGTTGAAATATATAATACCAATGGCGAAAAAGTAAGGTCGAGAATGGTATTAAACGGACAAGATAAATTGACGTGGAATGTTTCTGACTTAGCCACAGGACTTTACTTTGTGCAATTGTATGCTGACGGGCGAATGATAAAAGTAGGAAAATTGATGGTGAGATAATAATCTTGTTTGCTTCAAAATAAGTGCGATGAGAATCTGCCGACTGACAGATTCTCATCGCACCTATTTTGGTAAAAAAAACCTTACCTAAAGCTCTGATTAATAGCCTCCAATGCCGCATTTCCGGGACACAAATCTTCTTCTTTTAAAGCATTCAAAGGCCGGTCAGTAGTTCCCATGAGTTCATGTAGCTCCTTCGATTCGGGGTCGATGTATAGCAATCCCGTTAGAATTTCGCCTTTCATCTTTGCCTTTTGTAGGCGCATAAATGCAGAATAGCGGTCAGTAGGATTCCATTCGGGGGCGAGTTTGCGCAACTCAATCACCGAACCATCATGCAAAGGCACGGTTGCAGATTTGCCTTCTTCATAACTTACCGTAATTTCCTCTCTTTCAGGCACAAAGTCCAATACCGAAGTCGCTTCAATGTGTTCTCTTACAAAATCATAAGACTTCGTAGAGCCTTTATTATTATTAAAAGTGACGCAAGGCGAAATGACATCAATCAGCGCAAAACCGGGATGCGATATGGCGGCTTTTATCATTGGTATCAACTGATTTTTATCGCCCGAAAAACTACGAGCCACAAAAGTAGCATTCAATTCCAAAGCCATGCCCACCAAGTCAATGGCTTGAAACTGATTCACAGAACCGGGTTTGCTGACAGAACCGAAGTCCGCCGTAGCTGAATCTTGCCCTTTGGTGAGTCCGTAGCAGCCATTATTCATCACAATATAGACCATATTCAAATTGCGTCGAATAGCATGAACAAACTGCCCCATCCCAATAGAGGCGGTGTCGCCGTCGCCCGAAACGCCCAAATAAATCAAGTCTCGGTTCGCCATATTTGCGCCAGTTGTCACCGAAGGCATTCTACCATGCACCGAATTGAAGCCGTGAGAATTGCTCAAAAAATACGTCGGCGTTTTGGAAGAACAACCAATTCCCGATATTTTCGCCAGCTTATGCGGCTCAACCGACATTTCAAAACACGCTTGCACAATTGCTGCACTTATTGAATCGTGTCCACAGCCTGCGCAAAGCGTTGAAATTGCGCCTTCATAGTCTGCTTTGGTAAAGCCTACTTTGTTTTTAGGCATTAACGGGTGTCGAAAAGTGGATTTTATATATGTCATATTTCTTTTTTTAAAATAAATAAATAGGCTGCCGTTGTTTTTTGAACCTGTCGGCAGGGAGGTTCAAAAAATTACGGTTCAAAAACTCATTTTCTCATTAATCAAATCCATAATTCGCTGCGCTGTAATCGGCATTCCGTCAAAATTCAAAATCTTAACCAATTTTTCAGGATGAGTATCGAGTTCATTGATAATGACAGACCTAAATTGGGCATCACGATTTTGTTCTATTACAAAAATTTCATCATGTTTTTCAATAAAATCCTCGACAGTTTCATTAAACGGCAAGGCTTTAATGCGCATAGCATCAAGGCTAATGCCATCTTTTTTGAAAATATCCATCGCTTCGAGTGCCGCATAAGTTGTTGTGCCGAAAAAGATAATACCTTTTTTCGATTGATACTCTTCTTGATAAAGTTCGGGTTTTGGTACGTACTGTTTAGCCGTTTCCCATTTTTTTAGAATGCGATTGACCACATTTACATAGACTTCGCCGCTTTCGGAATACTTTGCATATTCATCACGAGAAGTGCCACGGGTAAAGAAAGAGCCTTTAGTCGGATGCGTTCCCGGAATAGTTCTGTAACAAATTCCGTCATCATCCACATCGAGATAGCGACCGAAGGTTTCGATTTTCTCCAAATCTTCCGCATCATAGACCTTTCCTGTGTCATATTTGCGATTGTCGTCCCATTTTAGCGGTTTGGAAATATGCGTATTCATACCCAAATCCAAATCAGACATCATAATCACGGGCGTTTGAAAACGGTCGGCAAGGTCCAAAGCATCTGCCATCATTTCAAAACATTCCGTTGGTGTGCTGGGGAAAAGTAAAATATGTTTGGTGTCGCCATGCGAAGCATAAGCCGAAGATAAAATATCGGGTTGTTGCGTTCGAGTAGGCATTCCCGTAGATGGGCTGCCTCTTTGTACGTTTACCAAAGTAACAGGAATTTCAGCAAAATACGCCAAACCTATAAATTCACTCATAAGCGAAACTCCTGGCCCGCTCGTAGCGGTGAAGGCTCGTGCGCCATTCCACGTTGCGCCAATGACCATTCCCATAGCCGCCAATTCATCCTCAGCTTGCACGATGGCATAATTGTTTTTGCCCGTTTCGGGGTCGGTGCGTAGCTTTTTAACGTAAGTTTCAAAACTCTTTACCACGGAAGTAGAAGGCGTAATCGGATACCAAGCCGCAACCGTTGCGCCACCATAGATTGCGCCTAGTGCAGTAGCAGCATTTCCTTCTATTAAAATGGAGTCGCCTATGTTGTCTCTGCGCTCCAAACGATAAGGAAGCGGACATTTGAAATTATCTTTTGCAAACTGATAGCCTGCATCTAGGGCTTTGAAGTTAGGCGGAATGAGTTTTGGTTTTCTGCCAAATTGTTCTTCTATGATGTTTTTAATCACATCCATTTCAATATCAATTAGGGCAGCTAATGCGCCAACATAAATGATATTTTTGAACAATTGCTGCTGGCGAGGCACGCTAAAAAAGTCCATAGATAGCTTCATCATCGGAATGCCGATATAATGAATATCGTCACGTTTGTCTTCGTCGTATAGCTTTTTGGTGCTGTCATACACGAAATAACCGCCCGACTTGACCGAAGCCATATCTTTGCGAAAACTCTGCGGATTGATTCCTACTAGAATATCAATACCCGCTCTGCGTCCCAAATATCCATTTTCGTTTACCCTGACTTCGTACCAAGTTGGCAATCCTTGAATATTGGATGGGAAAATGTTCTTTGGCGAAACGGGAAGCCCCATTCTAAAAATGGCTTTTGAAAACATATTATTCGCACTTGCCGACCCCGTTCCATTTACATTGGCAAAGCGAATAACCATATCATTGACTATATCTGGCATTTTAGGAGATTGTTTAATTGTTATAATTGTTGAGATTGTTGATTATTGTTACTATGCGTTAGTCCCGACTTGTAACAACAATCTCGACAATCCATTAAATCTGGTAAGTTTTAGTGACTTCGTATAGATATTTTTTCATATCCCATGCGGCTGTTGGGCAACGTTCGGCACACAAACCGCAATGCAAGCAAACGTCTTCGTCTTTTATCATGACTTTGCCTGTGGCTAAAATATCCGAAACGTAAAGGTCTTGCTCCAAATTCAAAGCTGGCGCAAGCAACCTTCCTCGCAAATCGTCTTCTTCGCCATTGTCGGTAAAGGTGATGCAGGACGTAGGACAAACATCCATACAGGCATCGCACTCAATACAACTTGTGGTATCAAAGACGGTTTGCACATCGCAGTTGAGGCAGCGCATGGCTTCTTTAAAGCCTACTTTTTCGCTAAAACCTAGCTCGACTTCAATTTTTCGATTGGTTAAAGAAATGGTTTTTTCCTCGTGAGGAACAGGATAACGCTCGTCATTTACAATTGGGCTATCATACATCCATTCGTGAATCCCCATTTTTTGGCTGACTAAATTTGTCATTGGCTCTGGTCGGTCGTCAATCAAATCTTTGCCTTCTAAGTATAGATGTATAGAAATAGCGGCTTGATGTCCGTGTGCGGCTGCGGTGATAATATTCTCTGGGCCAAAAGCGGCATCGCCTCCAAAAAACACCTTCGGATTGGTCGATTGAAAAGTCATTTTATCCAACACGGGCAAGTCCCATTTGCCAAATTCGATGCCCAAATCACGCTCTATCCACGGAAAGGCATTGTCTTGACCGATAGCAATAATCACATCGTCGGCTTCGATAAACTCGTCAGGTTCGCCCGTTGGGATGAGTTTTCTGCGCCCTGTTTCGTTGTATTCTGCCTTGACTTTACCAAAAATCACGCCTTTGAGTTTGCCATTTTCTACCACAAACTCCTTTGGCGGCATATTATTCATAATCGGAATATCTTCACGTATGGCATCTTCTATTTCCCACGGTGAGGCTTTCATATCTTTGAACGGACTACGAACCACTACTTTTACTTCGTCTCCGCCGAGTCTGCGAGAAGTTCGGCAACAATCCATTGCCGTATTTCCGCCACCAAGTACGATAACTTTTTTGCCTATTTTTTCACGATGCTCAAAGGCAACATCCGCCAAAAATTCAATTCCAATATGAATATTTTTATCGGCTTCTTCTCTTCCCGGTAGGTCAAGGCTTCTGCCTCTCGGTGCGCCCGTTCCCACAAAAACGGCATCGTAACCCTTTTCAAGGATTTCTTTCATGCTCGATACATAAGTATTAAAATGGGTATGAATGCCCATATTAATCACGTAATTCACCTCTTCGTCGAGTACCTCTTCGGGTAGGCGAAAGGCAGGAATTTGAGTGCGCATCATGCCACCGCCTTTGTGCCATTCGTCGTATAAATGAATTTCGTAGCCGAGCGGAGCAAGGTCACGAGCAACGGTCAAAGAGGCGGGACCTCCGCCGATTAGTGCAATTTTTTTACCATTTTTTTGCTCGGGAGCTTTCGGCATCAAATGTTTAACTTCGCCTTTATTGTCGGCAGCTACCCTTTTGAGGCGGCAAATTGCCACAGGTTCTTCTTCTATTCTACCACGACGGCAGGCGGGCTCACAAGGGCGGTCGCAGGTTCTGCCGAGTATGCCAGGAAATACATTGGATTCCCAATTTACCATATATGCTTCGGTGTATTTCTCTGCCGCAATCAATCGAATGTACTCTGGTACAGGCGTGTGCGCAGGGCAAGCATATTGGCAATCCACTACTTTGTGGAAATACTCAGGATTTTTGATGTCAGTTGGTTTCAAATCGTATATTTTTTGCAAATGAATAGTTTCGGCTTCCATCAGCTTGACTACTCAAAATGAATATTTCAAAATCTCTACCTAATTTTAAAGTTATAAAAGATATTGATGAATTTTAAAAAAATAAAAAATTTTATTGGTCAATAAGAATGTTTTTAAAAATGGATAGAAATAAAAACAAGGCTTTAGCCAAATTAGATTGGTTAAAGCCTTGTTTCGATTTTTTATAAATATGAGAAGAAAAATGCTTATTTCTTTTTTATCATCGTGATTTTTCCTTGCCCTTTGGTGGCGATTTGAACGGCTGCCGTGATAACGGCTATTTCTTGCGAAGCTATAATTTCGTTAGAAAACGGGGTTTCCGAAGCGGGTAAATCTAAATGACGCTCTACGTGCAAGCGATTGACTATATTTACAAGTACTCGCCCCGATATGACGACGAGTAGCAAAACGGTAAATACGGTTATCATGCCGACTATAAATATGGTAATTCCTAAATCCATGGTTTTACGATATGTTTTTGGTAATTATTCAGCAAGCTGATGATAAATAGGAACGCAAATAATCACGAATTTTCTTGTATTATCTGTGTATTGCGTAGCAATCTGTGTTCCTGTTTGCCTATTTTGCGCAAGTAAATTTATCTGTGCTGAATAGCCACTATTTTTTAATAGAATACTCTAAATAAGTACCTGGACAGATTTATATATCCAATGGGTTTCAACCCATTGTGAACTAATTGATTGAAAAACAATGGGTTAAAACCCATTGGAGAGGCCAGTTATTTACAAAATAATTTTGTCCGACTACTTACACGGTACTAAACTACAAAAAATACATTGAAATGAAAATGAAAATAAAGCGAGTGTTAGATATTTGATGATTAATGGTCGTTCATTATTGAAAATAACGGATTTACTCAATGGTAGTAGCACTATTCTGTAACTATGGCTATCTTTAGAATGAAAATTCCTAATGGTAACAGTTTGCAGTGATAATTCATTCTTCGCCCTAAAAGCCGTTAAAATGGAATTAGGAATTAGGAATTAAGAATTAGGTGATAGATAATTCATTCTTCGCCCCAAAAGCCGTTAAAATGGAATTAGGAATTAAGAATTAGGAATTAAGAATTAGGTGATAGATAATTCATTCTTCGCCCCAAAAGCCGTTAAAATGGCTTAACTATCATCAAAACTGACCATTTTAATTGGTGGGTTGCAAAACGTTATAATCAGAAAAATTCTTTTATAAAATCCTTTCATTGACTAAGGTATAGCAATACGAACATTCGTTTTTGTAAAATAATACATTTATGAAACCTCTATTTATTGGCTTGATTTTAATTTTCGCCACTTATTTTGCCACTGCTCAAACGATTAGCGGAACTGTCAAAGATGCCGTTTCGGGCTTGCCGTTGGTGGGCGCAAATGTGTCGATGGATGGCACAATGCAAGGAATGGCAACGGGTAAGGAAGGGCGTTTTAAAATCAATACGGATAAGTTGCCATTGATTATTACGGTGTCTTACATTGGTTATGAATCTCAAAAAATAACGATAAGCGATTTTAATTCGATAACCATTTTATTGAAACCCGAAGAGGAAAAATTGGCGGAATTGGTGATTACGGATAAGCCTATTATTGAGAAAGTTTTTAAAAAAGACTATACCATAAAGGATTATGAGTTTTATGAAGATTATATCATTTTGTTGGTGTATAAGGGTTTTTTTAAAAAACATAGTTTGATACTTTCGGATATGGAGGGCAATCAGTTGAGTGAATTGAGTATTAAGCAATGGAAACCGATTGGATTGTTTGCGGGCTGTTTGGGTGGCGTGCATCTTATGACAGGTAATAACGCTCGGCAGATTTATGTTTTGGGCAAGTCTATTCATTTTTTGAATAAGGTAAATATAAAGATTTTTGAAGCTCAAATGACCTCGTGCGTGGATGCGAATGAAGATTATGTTTTTTATAAAATCACAAAATATGCAAATCAGTATGTTCAATATTTAAAAATAAAAAAAGCTGACCCATCGGATAAAAAAATGATAGTATCGGTGGTGCATGAGAAAAAATTGGAATTGCTGGAAGATGAGGGCAGTTTTCAAGCGTTGAGAAAATACGTTTTGCAAGAACATAATGCTGGACAGCCGATAGGTAGCACGTATGCGGATGATTTGGTGAATGCGGATTTTGTGAGTAGCGTGATTTATAAGCCGATTTATGTGCCGTTGTATGCTTTTCGAGATACGGTGTATTTGTTCAATCATGTATTGGATAGAATCGTAAAATATAACATAGAAGGGGAGGGGTTGGATTCTACTTCGGTGGATTATCATAAGGATAAAAAATGGCGCAAACAGATTTATTTTGACCACGAAACGGGGAAGGCTTACACCTTAATCGATACAAAATGGGCAATGACGCTGCACCAAATTAACCTCGAAACGGGTAAAATTAGCCCCGCATTGCTCCTTGACCGACCGCATATCGAAAATATTAAAATCAAAGATGGGTTTATTTATTTCTTGTATTTCGCGCCACAACATGGAGTGGAGGTGAAGCGATTGGAAAAAATGCGATTGTATTGAGGTTTTTGTTTTTAGGGAGTTTCGTAGGGTAGTCGGGAGAGCGATGTAGATTTTTTAGGGCTAGGGATCGGATGCTTTGAAAGCATCCGATCCTTAATATCCCAATTCAAAATATGAATTTCCACTAAAATACTCTAAGAACCTTTTTTGTTGTACGCAGTTTACCGTTGATTTGGAAAATTTCATTTTGAGATAAAAGATAGATTTTGCAAATCGGAAATCTAATCTAATCCAGTTTTACTAATTCTCTCAATTCATTATTAGAAAAATCGCCAATCCATTTTTCGCCAGTGCTAACGGTCAAGTCCGCCAATTCCCTTTTTGGACTGGATGAGTTTGTTGATTTTTTCTTCAAAAGTACCCTGTGTAATGAACCGATGCACCATTACTTTTTGCGTTTGCCCGATTCGGTACGCTCGGTCGGTCGCCTGTGCTTCTACGGCTGGATTCCACCATAAATCATAATGAATGACATTGTTGGCTGCGGTGAGATTCAAACCTGTACCTGCAGCTTTGAGAGAGAGCAAAAAGATTTTTGTATTTCGATTGTTCTGAAAATTTTCAACCATCTGGTCTCGCTGTTTACGAGAAGTGCCGCCGTGCAAGAATGGCGCATCTAAGCCAAATTCAGTTTCTATCATTTTAGCCATCATCAGTCCCATTTCTCGGTATTGGGTAAAGATTAACACCTTTTCGTTTCTATCCAAAATCTGTTTGAGCAAGTCCATTAAAAACATGGCTTTGCCAGAAAGTGCTGCATCGCTTTTGCCTTTTTTGAGGAACTGACGAGGGTGATTACACACCTGTTTGAGTGCCGTAATGAGTTTGAGTACCATTCCCCTGCGGGTGATTCCGTCCGATTCTTCTATTTTTTTCATCGTCGTATCAATCACATTTTGGTAAATGGCGGTTTGTTCTTTTGTCAAAATGCAATAATCATCTTTTTCAATTTTATCGGGCAAGTCATCAATAATCGTCTTATCGGTTTTCAATCGGCGCATAATAAATGGCGATGTGACTCTTAGAAAATGTTTTAATTGATGTTTGTCTCTATCTATCTCAATAGGTCGAGCGTATTTGTCTTTAAACTTTGAAATAGAGCCGAGATAGCCTTTATTGATAAAATCAAAAACACTCCAATACTCACTGAGGCGGTTCTCTACGGGCGTGCCGCTCATAGCTATCTTGATGGGAGCTTTTATTTTTTTGACGGCTTTGGTTTGAGCCGTTGCTGGGTTTTTGATGTTTTGCGCTTCATCTATTACTATGGTCAGCCATTTTTGTTTTTGCAATTTTGCGGTTTCATTTCGAGCGATTCCATAAGTTGTTAGCAAAACATCCGCTTCTTCCAAGGGTTTCATATCTCGATTAGGGCCATGATAAATGTGCCATTTTAGGCTAGGTGCAAACTTGACAATTTCCTTACTCCAATTCGTAAGCAAGGTAGTTGGCACTATAATCAAGCCTTTCAGTTTATCGTTGAGTTCGCCATCTTGCTTTAGGCGCAATAGCGTAGCGATGACTTGCAGCGTCTTACCCAGTCCCATATCGTCGGCAATAATACTCCCAAATCCAAGGCGTGAATTTTTATACATCCATTCATAGCCCCGAAGCTGATAAGGGCGGAGTGTTGCCAAAAGGGTAGGCGGCACGTCGGTTTCTTCCCCGTTGAGCAATTTTTTCATCAAATCACGAGTGGATTTGTCCAATTTGATTTTTGCGCCATCGTACTCTTCGGTGAGTGCGGCTTGAAAAACTTCGGTTTGGCTGAGCATTGGCGGATTTTCTAATCGGTCAATAAGTTTGCTGATTTCATTTTCATTAAAATAAACAAACTCGTCGTTGATTTTTACAATGCCCGAAAACTGCTGGAGCATTTTCATAAACTCGGCTTTTGAAACCATCTTATCGCCAATAGCGATTTGCCATTTGAATTTTAGCATTTCTTCCAAACCAACGATGGAAGATTTTTTCTCCAAAACGCCTGAGTCTTCGCTTTCGATAGCCAATGACATTTGAGGGCGCAACAGCTTCCGCAAGGCTTTGGGCATCAGTACTTCAATGCCAAATAGCCGAATAGTTGGTAAGATTTTAAACAAAACATTCACAAAATCAATGGGGGTGAAAAACAATCGAGCCTTGCCTTGCGTGGAAAGAATGGCGTTGAGTTTGGGGAAATACTCAATCAACATCGCCAAATCTCTTAATACGCTCATTCGCATATTTTTATATTCAGGCTCAGCAAAAATATCTTCTACGCTTATAGGTGCTTGAGTTGGTTTGGTTTTGTCATTTACCGCAATTTTTATTTCAAATTCATCGTCTATATCTTCCACCTGAATGACAGGCACGTAATCTTTTTGAGCAATATAAAATCGACTCAACCATTGCTGAATAGCCGAAGCGTATTCACGATTTTCAAACTTATCAAAATACTCCTGGCTTCCATGAAAAAACATACTAGGAATGCTCTCTGTCCGATATTTATAGCCTAAATTATTATACGTGTGAACAAAATGATTTAAGAAAAAGGAAATCAATGCGTCGAAACTATCCGCTTCCGTGGCTGCTTTGATGCTTTTCTTTTGTTGATAATAAACCACTTGGTTTGGCAAAAGCGACTTCACCAAATCACTCGTTGCCAATACTTGACTATTTAAATGAGCAGGCAACCAACGCAGCATGTAATCATTGTCAATTTGGAGCAATTGAGGAATATAAGCACTTTGTTCTGCCAATTTTTGAGCATATTGATAAGCAGTAAAAACGCCACGCACGGAAGGACTCAAGTGTTCTAATAAATTGGGCGGAATCTGTTGCAGCCATGCTATAAAATCATCTTTGGTGTCAAACTCCAAAACCGTTTGGTCTTGAATGTCTTTTATTTCTATTTTATGCGTTTCTAAAGCATCATTTAGGATGATTTCAATATATTCTGCGGCTGACATTTCTAAGGTCAAGGATAAATCTTCTTTTGATTTTTTGATTTTTTGAGCCGCTTTTGAAACAAAATTATACATTCTTTTCAATAGTGGCTTGAATGCGCCTTCTGGATAAAAAACGGGGCGGTCAGACAATATGGTCATTAGGTTTTCACGACAATCAGGAATAGTTGTAAAGTCCAATTCTTGATAAGCCAACTCATCCCAGTCAAAATTTTCTACCTCTTTTTTTACCTTTCCTACCAGTTTATTGAAATCAATAATAGCCGCTTCTCGCTCCTCTGCTATCGAAAAACCAATACCTTCCAAACCCTTAATAATATCGAAATCATGCAATTGAAAGACAAGAAATGGGTTTTTATCAATTTCATTGGCGATTAAGTAAAGCACCGATGCCACGTGTTTGCAAGGCACAGCCCAGTCGGGGCAAGAACAACCTCCATGCAAATCCTTCCAAGCACGAGGAAAAATCCGAATATCGTTTTTTAGTAAAGTTTCGTTGAGACCTACGGGCAATTCTCGATTGAGTAGTTGGGATAAGAGCAAAGGATTTTCGGTAATAATACCCAATATTTTGATGCGTTCGCTGCCTGTAAATACGGTGACCGAAATATTGACACGATAAGGCGTTCGCTGAGAGCCTTGTACTTTTGCACTAATTTGATTGTTTTTGATTTGAATGTCACGGGCTGCGCCTTTATTTGCGTAAGTGCGCCCACGAGGCAAACGATTAGAATAATCAATGTCATTCAATGCTTTTAGCCATTCTTTTCCCCACCAAGTTGTTCCATATTGCTTGTGTGCCATGAGTTGCGTTTTTTAGCTTTTATAGGTTTCAAATTTAAGACATTTGAATAAGACTTTACTATTCAATACAGATATATTTTGCTTCGTAAAATGTATAAATAGGAACACGGATGACACGGATTAATACGGATTGATACGCAATTTGAAGATAATCGCAGATTTTCCTCATGTTATGGTCTATTTAAAAAAACAAAAATAAAATGACAATAAGGCAGTTAATTTTCAAGAAATCGGACTTTTTGACATTGTTTTTGTAAGTATGTCTCTCTTTTTGGACTGGTACAGGAGTTGATTAAGAGAAGGTGTAATTAAAATGCGCTTGAAAGTAAGCCATAAGATATTTGAAAATGAAAATTATCAGGACTTTGGTTCTGTCTATCATAGGGAGTAAGTAGCGTTCAATAGGTAGTGCGCAGTTGTATTGTTTGTGAATTGAATGCTTTCAACTTACTTCTATTTTTATTTCATAATTAAGTAGTGATTTATTCTTAAAGTGCGTGTGATGCACGCACTTTTATTTTTACTAAAAAAAGTGCTTGCAACGATAAGCAGATGACATATTAAATTTAAAAAACTTAAAAAAGAAGACAAAAGATGAAATCAGCAGTTTATTCAAAAAGAGGCGGCATTCCTTCAGCAAAAACATTTGATGAATTATTCAATTTTGGCTTAGACCAGTTTCTAGGCAGCGACAGCATGAGCAGCGTATTACCTGCCGTGAACGTTTTAGAGACAGATGAGGATTTTAAAATTGAGCTAGTAGCAGCAGGATTTGCAAAGGAGGACTTTCAAGTAAAAGCTGAAAAAAACCTCTTAACGATTTCGGCAAATGTAGAAGTTGCTGACGCAGAAAAGCAAGTGAAATATACTCGCAGAGAGTTTAAGAAGCAATCCTTCAAACGTTCATTTGAGCTTCCTCATTCAGTGAATACAGAAGGAATTTCGGCAAGTTATGTAAACGGTATTTTAAGGCTAACATTGCCCAAAAAAGAAGAAGCAATACCTGTGAACAAGGTTATTGAAATTAAGTAATTTAAGCAGTATGCTTATAACACAAAAAACAGATATAACAGTTTCATAATGGTGTAGTGAGGTTGTTCGATGAGCGGAACGAATAGCGAGAATGCGAACAATTTACATCCATTGAGTACTGGGTTTTGAGTTGGTTTTAAGCCGAGATGGAAGCGTCTCGGCTTTTTTGTTGTTGGTCTTGCTAATGTCTTGCAATCCTGATAGTTGTTGGAAAGAAATTATAGATTTTCTAGTTGCATACCTTCTATTCTAATATTTCATATTTCCAATCATCAAGAGTTTTTAACTCCGTGCTAAAATTAATGCCCAGAAGTATTTTTTCTCGTTTATCTCCATAATACTTTTCAGCGTATTCTTTATCTTTAATTTGTTTTAGTGCAGTTTCAGCGTCTTTATTTAATTTAAATTCTATAATATAGATATACTTATCTGTTTTTATTACAGCATCTAATCGCCCATCATTTGTGTTTACCTCGCTTTCAATAAAATCTCCTAAATAAAAAAATACTAGATAAACTAAACTATGATAGTAAAATTCTCCTTCAGCTTTGAATATTGGATAAGGAATATTTTTAAATATACTCTTTATTAAACGGATGAGTTCTTCTAACTTTTTATTTACCAATGCTTCCTTAACTTGCAAAATCATTGGACGACTAAACGAACTTTGTTCATAACTTAACTCTCCAATCAATGAACGCATCATAGAATCCCGAACTTCTAAATTAGGATAATCAACGGTATAAACGTCATTTTCTTTTCTTGCTTTTATGGTTAGGTATCCTGTTTGAAAGAGTATAGGAATAGTTTCTAGTTTTTCAATATTATAAGATGAGAAAATAGTATTATCAACTTCCAAAGCATTAACTTTTACAATGCCTTGTTGTTTCATAATTTTTAGTAAAAAAGTCGGTGTACCCGTTTCAAACCAAAAATTTTTAAATTCTCTAAAATCAAAATATGCCAAAATCGAATAAGGATTATAAAGAAATTCTCGACCATTCCAACTATATCCATTGTACCAACGCTTAATTTTTTGCTTTAATTCACCTTCTTTGATATTAGAAAATTTGGCTAATTCTTTTATTTCTTCTTTGAAATTCTCCTCTAATTCTTTTTGAGTGATGCCCGTTAATGTTGAATAGCGGTTATGAAAGGTAATATCTGTTAGGTTATTTAATTCGGAAAATATGCTGACTTTACTGAATTTTGAAACACCTGTAATTATCATAAATTCAATATATGGGTCACAATCTTTTATGATAGAATAAAAAGATTTTAGTATCTGTCTATTCTCTTTTGCTATTTCAGTTTCAGTTCCCAAGTAATCAATAATAGGTTTATCATATTCATCAATTAATAGAACAACTTTGCCATTCTCTTTAGCTATCGTCTTAATTAATGCCATGAATTTCGAAGGATAATCTAAAGCCTTTAATGTAGCACCATAATCATCTGCTATGTTATCTAAGGTTTGATTAATAGCGTTATCTAATCCGATTACGCTATGCCCCACGCCACTAAAACCGATATGTATGACAGGATGTGTTTTTGACCAATCCCACTTATCTTCAACCCAAAGACCTTTGAATAATTCTTTTTTTCCTTGATAAAGTGACTTTATAGTAGATAACATTAAAGATTTTCCAAAGCGGCGAGGACGAGCATAAAAATAATATCTACCAAACTGAGTTAAATGATAGATTTCTTTAGTTTTATCAACGTAAAAGAAATTATCATTAATTATTTTTTCAAATGTTTGTATTCCTAATGGATATGCTCTCATCTTTTTTTTTATAAAAATATGCCTTTTTCATGAAGTTATCTAGTACTGAAATAAAGTCCAAGAATTTCTTTGATTAATTCTTTTATATTTTTCTTAACGACAACCAACGCTTAAACAACACTACAAAATCCTATCATAGCAGTATCACTGCTCATAACTAAGATAAAAGAAGCTCATCAAAAAACAAAATATGACCGTAAAATTCATTAAATCAATATTAAAATCATTTAAACGATATAAAGAACTATTACTTGGTTTTAAGCCGAGATAGGCTTAATTTTGGTTCTTATGATAATCCAGAACAATTAAAGAACTTTAAGCCTTTTTTTAGCCTTTTTGATAAAAAAATTAGATTTCAATCTTATGATGGTAAGTGGTATGATAACGACTCTTATTTAATCAATTATCGCTTTTTAGAAGAAAAAGGCAAGGATGAAATTTTGGATACATTATTTGAAAAATGGAACAATACTACCGACTAATTACTAAATACAAAACTATAAAAATGCCATTTGAACCAAATAAAATTACAAAAGCGCATATACTACGTGCCATTGAAATCATTGATAATGACCAACCTGAACTAAATCCTTCCACAAGATGGAATTTAGTAATAAATAACAAATCATATCCGCCAAAAGAAGTCATGCGTTATGCACACGAGGCTATGAATGGAGAGCATATTTGGGAACGAAGTGGTGGAGAAGGAACAAATAAATATTTGAAAAAATTTGGTTTTGAATTAGAAGATATGAATGAAAATAACTCCGTAGAAGGCTTGATAGAGCAATACAAGCAGCATATAAAAAAATACGGCTATCAGGGTGAAATTTACAAATGGGAATTGCTTGAAAAATACAAAGGCAGACCCAATTTAGACGCTGAGAATTTTCATAATGAACTCAAATCAATGAACTTTTCTAACTTGCTTTATCCGATGGCTTTAACGCCTATTTATAATTTGGCTCAAAACAAAACCGAAGCCTACAAGGCTTGCTTTAGAGTTTTATTTGATAAAAATAAGCCGCTAGGTGAGCGAGTTAAGTATTTTAATGCAGAAACGCTAAAGCTATACCGAACGCTTGTAACCGATAAAAAACTTTCTCACCACCACGACGAAAGGACTATCGCCACTTTTCTAACGTATAAAAACCCAAACCAATACGCATTGTATAAAAATTCATTTTATAAAAAATATTGTGAGTTGATTGGCGTAAAAAATAGACGGAAAAATGAAAAATATGTTCATTACTTAT
>CALOED010000298.1:0-11968 GCA_942492005.1 uncultured Saprospiraceae bacterium | reverse complement strand
ACTGATTCTCACCTATTATTTTGGAACGCCTTTGACTGATTTCCAGGTCGTAGGGGCTCTAAAGTCTGTGATCTATGTTAATGTCGGGGTTATTGTATACTGCTTTGTTGTCGGTGAGATTACAGGAAACAACAGTGAGGTGTGACAAATTATGGAGTTTGACACCCATAGTCTATGCGTGGATTATTGCGGATTATGGAGGCTATTCACCCCGATTGGTACTCATCGACGGTTTTGGTAGCGTTATGGGGATTCAGACTGACCTATAACTTCTCACGTCATGGCGCCTTTATAGCTATCAAATTCTGGGAAGGTAAAGAGGACTATCGATGGCAAATATTGCGAGATAAAAAGGAGTTTCAGCCCAAATGGAAATGGACGCTTGTTTAATTTGTTATTTATCTCAGGGTACCAAAATATTCTAATTCTGCTGTTTACGCTCCCCATTCTGGTGGCCTTTCAGTTCAACCACACCCCGCTGGGAGTGATGGACTATCTGGCGGGGGGTTTACTATGCTCTTTTTATCGTACTGGAGACCATGGCGGATAACCAGCACTGGAAGTACCAGAGCCAAAAGCATCGAGATGATTAGGAAGACAGTGAGCCTTTGACCGGAGACTATAAGAAAGGGTTTCTGGACAAAGGGCTGTGGTCCTTATCGCGACACCCCAACTACTTTGCAGAGAATGGGGCATTTGGATAAGCTTTTACCCGTTTAGTGTTGCCGCTCTGGGTCAATGGTTGAACTGGAGCATTTCTGGATGTTTATTGCTGGTAGTTTTATTTCAGGGAAGCTCGGAGTTTAGCGAAGAAATTAGTGCAGGAAAGTATGCGCAGTATAAGGACTACCATGTTTCCGTGCGGCGGTTTTTACCCATTCCAAAAATCAAAATACAATTAATCAATCTTAACCAACTTAAAACGCAATTCAATGAATAACACAAAGATCTTTTTAGTTATCGTATGTTGTACCTTTGGGGGTTCCCTTGCAATATATTAAGCTGCTTCTTATTTTGATTGATACTCATTCTCAATTTTTGATTTCTATTGATGTAATGGCTATAACCTATATTATTCTGTAATGTTTTATGATACCTATTTTCATTACAAATTCATTAGATTTATAAACCATAAAATAGTTTTTTTAAGATTATAACGATAAATTTGCAGAAATTTAGGAATTTGCAAAAATAACAGGTTCAAGTAATAATTCTTATATACTTTGACAAGAATAAAAATAAAAAAATGCAACTAATAGCAGATAGCGGTTCGACAAAAACAAGTTGGCGGTTGGTAAAGGGTAAAAATGAGATTATAAAAGCCCATACTATTGGGTATAATCCTCATTATTTTTCGACGGATAAAATGGAAGCCAGCCTTCGAGAAACCTTACTACCTCAACTTGCTGTAAATAATTCTTCTATTACCGAAGTGTATTTTTATGGCGCAGGCTGTTCTACGCCTAATAGCATTAAGTTGGTAGAAAAAGCATTTGCAGGCATTTTTAGAGAAGCCAAAATCACGGTGGACCATGACTTGTTAGCTGCTGCTAGAGCATTATGTGGTAGAAATGCCGGTATTGCTTGTATTTTGGGAACGGGTTCTAATTCTTGTGCTTACGATGGCGAAAACATCACGGACAATGTACCCTCATTAGGTTTTATGTTAGGAGATGAGGGCGCAGGTGCTAGTTTGGGCAGGCGTTTGGTCAGGGCGTATATCTATCGAGAAATGCCTACGGATGTCGAAGCTATAATTTATAATACCTATAAACTGGATAAAGAAATTATTTTTAATAATGTCTATAAGTCCGAATTGCCTAGCCGATATATGGCGCAGTTTACCAAATTTATGAGTCAACACATCAAGCACCCTTTTATTTGGGCTTTGGCAAAAAAAGAGTTTGAAGCGTTTATTAGCACACAGGTTATCAAATATGACAATGTTCATAACTTACCAGTTCACTTCCTCGGTTCTATCGCTTTTTACTTCAAGCCTGTTTTGGATGAAATTTTTGAGGAACAAAACCTCAAAATGGGCAGAATTATTCAAGAACCGATTGAGACATTGGTGGATTTTCATTTAAGCGTTTAATTTTGAACGGCTTGGCTTCATGTTTTAGGTGAACGTTTGGGTTTTTACTAAATTTTTAAGGCTATTGGAAAGGGTTTCGTCTTGGATGAAGCCCTTTTTTGATTCCAATCTCTACATTTTAAGGTATAAAGAAAGCCATAATTTATGGGTCGTAAAAGGAATTTTTAATTTGTTCCTACGTTATCATATTTACAATTTTTATTAAAAAAATAGAACCTTTTTTAAATTTACTATAAAAAAAGTATGTAGATATTATAAAATATGTATATTTACTTAGTTTTCTACATTACCAAAATGCAGATAAAAATCATTTGGTCAAACGAATATTAAATGAATAAACAACTAGCTGACATTGATAAATTGGATAGGCAAATATTGGCTTTGTTGATGGAAGATGCCAAAATGCCTTATACTGATATTGCAAAAAAATTATTCGTTTCGGGTGGTACTATTCACGTTCGGATGAAAAAACTCGAACAAATCGGTATTGTCAAAGGCTCAAACCTCGTGGTGGATTATACCATGTTGGGTTACGATATTTCTGCATTTTTAGGTATTTATTTGGATAAGAGTTCTTTGTATGCCGAAGTCGCTCAATCCTTAAAGGCTATTCCTGAAATAGTAGGTGCGCATTATACAACGGGTTTGTATAATATTTTTGCAAAAATAGTATGCCGAGACACCAAACACCTCCGAGAAGTACTGCACGATAAAATCCAAAATATAAAAGGTATTCAGAGAACGGAAACCTTTATTTCGCTCGAAGAAAGCATTAATCGCCCGATTCAGTTTACTGACGATGGTTTTGATGAACTCGACTAGGCTCTTTATTCCTCTCTTTATTAAATATTGCAAACACCATTGGCGTGTTTGCAATATTTTTTAGACAATACTTTTTAAATCAAACTATAACAAATATGTTTTATTCTTAATACTTGGTAAGGAAATTGAAGTATTGGATGAAATGAATACATATTTCATTTCAAAATATATTTATTTCAAATACCAAATAATTAAAAATGAAACGTAAAATTAACATCACTACACTCTTTCTACTTGCCATTTTTTCTTTTAATTGCAAACCCACTCAAACCGCTATTATTGACAATCAGCCGCCTGTTTTTTTTGACGAAGATGCTTGTGGCGATTTAGTGCTAATAGATTTAGAGGTAGTAGAAACCAAAAAGTCTCAAATTATTGTTGCTTATAAATTATTCAATAAAGGCGATGCGCCTGTCTCCCTCTTAGGTGCTACTAAAAATAAAAATGACAACGTAGCGATTAAAATGTATTATTCTCGTGACGATGAATTGCAGCGAGGAGATATTCTTATCGGAGGAAAATATATTAGCAATAAGGCTTTGAAGGATAAAGGTGGAAAACTTTCGGCTGGCGAAACTTACGCTGGCACTATTAAGGTTTCTACCAAAAAGAAAACCTCTTTCACACCTTTCTTAATTCTAAATGTTGATGCTTGGGAAACCGTTCAAGAATGCGACGAAACCAATAATCAAATAGCTCTCGAAGTGAAGTATAAAGGCTAAATAGCTGGTTGAGCCTGCTTGTCGGCAGGCTCAACCATTCAAATTCCAATCATATTCCAGATAAGAAATCGGTGTATCTTTTTTGATTTTGATAAGACTGTATTGATTGATGTAGGTCGTAAGTGATTGATTTTTAATAAAATCGACCTTATACCATTCAAATATTTGCGACAATTCTGCACGCTCTTCGCTAATATTATTTTTTGAAATTCTATTCACAAAATCAATGGCTTGCCTTTCTAATTGTTCCTCTATTTTATGAGCGTTGTAAGCCTCATCGAGCAAACGAGGGCAAGAAATAGACGCACAAACAATGGCAAAATGAATGCGAGGTTCGTCAAATTCCTTTCTTAGAATTTCGTGTTCGATGGTATTCAAATCAAACTTTGCACCGCCTAATGCAAAGAATTTCAAATCCCAACTCGAATTTATCATCGAAAATTTTCCGCCAATATCTCGAATACTTCTGACAGGATAATGTTGAAGAATCAACTCAATTGTAAAAGCATTATAAGCATTTATCCAATAAGTTAGGCGTTCTGCGGCTGTCCAATGCGTTTCGTTTGGAGGATTTTTTGATAGAATATTTAAGTAACTTTTGAAGGTCTGACGTTCCGTTTCAAAGCCTTGATAGTTCACCCGACCGTCTTCTGAAACGTATTTTTTTAATAATTCATCAAAAATTTCGTGCGATACAGGACGAGTATTTTCATTTTGCATTTTCTGCGGCTTTGAGAATATTCGTTTGGCGGCTTGCAGCGTTTTGAGTCCAATATTGTAAAAATTCATATTTTATTGGTTCTTTGAAAAATATTGTGGCAATGTTTTTGGCTTGCGAAGCCGATTGGCTTCACACAGCAATTTCTTATTTGGGTTTTAAATTACTTGCCCAACGGTGGCTTGCCCCGTTGGCAGTATAAAATCAACTGAATGAAGTAAATCTTTCCATACCAGAAACTGCTGGACTTCGCAAGTTAGAATCTCTCTCGTTTCCACAAAAATTGCCAGAGAACCAGTTTATTTTAAAAACGAAAAAGGGCTTCACAGTATTTGTGAAGCCCCTTTATTAACGTTCTAAAACTTGATAAGTTCTGACTTTCCTATCCTCTAAAATTACCATTAAAAATAGCTGCATCGCCCAATTCCTCTTCTATACGAAGCAATTGATTGTATTTTGCGATACGGTCAGAGCGAGAAGCTGACCCCGTTTTGATTTGTCCTGTATTCAAAGCTACTGCCAAATCTGCGATGGTTGTATCTTCTGTTTCGCCAGAACGGTGACTCATTACCGAAGTAAAAGAGTTTTGTTTTGCAAGGCTAACAGCGTTGATAGTCTCCGTCAAAGAACCAATTTGATTCACTTTTATCAAAATAGAATTGGCTGATTTTTCATTAATACCACGTTGCAAACGCTTCACGTTCGTTACAAACAAATCATCACCTACCAACTGAATATCTTTACCAACGGCTGCGTTCAATGCTGCCCAACTTGCCCAATCATCTTCGTCCAGACCATCTTCGATAGAAATAATCGGATATTTTTTCGTCCAATCTGTCCAGTAATCCACCATTTGAGCTGGGGTCAATTTATCGCCCGTTGATTTGTGTAAGTGATAAACGTTTTCTTCATGCAAATAAAATTCGGATGCCGCAGCGTCCATAGCGATGAATACATCTTCGCCCGGTCGGTATCCTGCTTTTTCAATCGCTCTCAATACCGTTTCTACTGCTTCTACATTCGATTTCAAATTTGGTGCAAAACCGCCTTCATCGCCCACATTTGTAGAATGTCCTCCTGCTTTCAAGACCATTTTGAGGTGATGGAAAATCTCAACCCCCATTCTCAAAGACTCCGAAAAAGAACTTGCGCCAGTAGGCATTACCATAAATTCTTGAAAGTCGATACTGTTATCTGCATGGCTACCACCATTCAAAATATTCATCATCGGAACAGGCAACATACAAGCATTCACGCCACCAACGTAACGGTACAAAGGCTGACCTACTTCTTGCGCTGCTGCCTTAGCTGCTGCCAAAGAAACACCCAAAATAGCGTTTGCGCCTAGTTTTCCTTTATTTTCGGTACCGTCCAAGTCTATCATCACTTGGTCAATATCTCTTTGGTCAAGCACGCTCATGCCTATCAACTCTTCTGCGATTGGACCTTCTATATTCTGAACTGCCTTGACAACACTCTTTCCTAAAAAGTAATCTTTATTACCATCTCTTAGTTCTACGGCTTCATATTTGCCCGTAGATGCACCCGATGGCACTGCGGCACGGCCTATCATCCCATTTTCAGTAATCACATCTACTTCTACAGTTGGATTACCTCTAGAGTCTAAAATTTGCCTTGCTCGAATATCAATAATGCTACTCATAATTTTAAATGTTTTATCTGCCTTTGGGCAGTCCTTATAGTCATTGATTCTTTTAATTCCTAATGCTCTAATGCAGTGTTTCAAAAATAAGTAATCTTTTCTCCAATGGTGGCCTGCTCCATTGTACTTTGGTTTTCAATGTAAACAAGGCAGCAAGCCACCTTGGAGTATATCAACAAATTTTTGAAACACGGTACTAAGCTAACATATTTTAGCATTTTGCCAAAACCAGCTAACTGTCTATTTATTATATCGCCAGCGATTTTTCAATACTTGCTTCTTTCATCATTTTAATAAATTCGTCGAAGAGATACCTCCGCATCGTGTGGCCCAAGGAGCTGCTTCGGGATGATATTGTACCGAAAATGCTCTTCTGTCTTTCACTCTCAATCCTTCAACGGTGTCGTCATTGAGATTGACATGAGTGATTTCTACTTCTGGATTTGCCTTAATCGCTTCTGGGCTTACGCCAAAACCATGATTTTGGCTCGTGATTTCACACTTTCCAGTGAGTAGATTGATAACAGGATGATTGATGCCTCTATGCCCATGGTGCATTTTGTAAGTCGGAATATCCATTGCTAATGACAAAATCTGATGCCCAAGACAAATCCCAAACAAGGGGCGATTGTCTGCAAGTATCTTTTTGGTAATGTCAATAGCGTAATCCATCGGTGCAGGGTCGCCCGGGCCATTGGAAAGAAAATAGCCATCTGGCATAAACTCTTGCAACTCCTCGTAACTGGTTTTTGCAGGAAATACTTTGAGGTGACAGCCTCTTCTTGCCAAGTTGCGCAAGATATTACGCTTAGTACCAAAATCCAAAACTGCTACTCGATACGCTGCACCTGGGCTACCAATGAAGTAAGGCTCTTTGGTAGAAACCTTAGAAGCCAACTCCAAACCTTCCATCGAAGGTACTTTTTTGAGTTGTGCTGCCAATTTTTCAATGTCCAATTCCTCCGAAGAGATAATAGCATTCATTGCTCCTTTGCTCCGAATGTGTCGCACCAACGACCTAGTATCTACGTCCGAAATACCTACTAAATCGTTATTAGCCAAGTAATTTTGAGTGGAACTGGTAGCTTGTGGACGAGAATACTCGGAAGAAGTGAAATTTTTGGTAACAAGCCCAGCTATTTTGATGCCGTTGGACTCTACTTCTGTCTCTTTTACACCATAATTTCCAATGTGTGCATTGGTCATTACCATGATTTGACCAAAATAAGAAGGGTCTGTGAAAACTTCCTGATAACCGGTCATTCCTGTATTAAAGCAGATTTCGCCAGTTGCTGTGCCAATTTTCCCAATAGATTTGCCGTGGAAGACTGTACCGTCTTCCAACAATAGTACCGCCAAAGAATCGTCTAATCTAGCCATTTCTTGAAATTTTGGGCAAAGATAATCCTTTTTGATGATTAATAATTAAGTAATTAATGAAAATTATTTTGAAGATACTTCAACAACCATAATTCTCATTTTCCTAAAATTCAACCATCACTCGCCTCCTACTTACAGTTAGCTGCCAATAATGCTTCTACTTCATTTCCGTACTTTTCGGTATAGCCTAATTCTTTCGCTTTATTCAAATCGGCGCAACCTTCGCTTTTTTTACCCATAGATAGGTGTACGATTGCTCGATTTTTGAAGGCATACGAATTGCTTGGAAGGAGTTCCAAAGAGCGATTAATGTCCGCTAATGCCTTTACATTTTCGCCCATTCGATGGTATGCAAAGCCTCGATTATTGAAGTTATAAGCATAAAAATCTTTCATATCCGCATCGCCTTCGAGTATTTCTATGATTTTAGAATAATCTTTTACCGCTTCGCCATAGTTCTTCATGGATTCGTTCAGGTTCGCTCGTTCTTCGTAAGCATACGAATCGGTAGGTTGCAATCGAATGGCAGTATTTACGTCTTTGAAGGCATTCGTATAGTCTTGCTTTTTGCGATAAGCTGCCGAACGAAGCACCAAAGAGCGATAATCAGTAGAATCCGTTGTCAGCAAAGTATTGAAGCTCGCAATGGCATTGTCGTATTCGCCCACTACGTAATAAGTATTTGCCAACGCATTGAGAAACTCAAATTCGCCATTGGACACGGCAGTTCTCAAGTCGGGAACGGCTTCTTTGTATTGGTTCATCAAGCTCAACATTGCGCCACGATAACCGTAGGCTTTATAGTATTGCGGATTGATTTCTATGGCTTTGCTGACTGCCGCTACGGCGGCATCTTGCTGGTTGAGTTTGAATAAGGATTGTCCTTTATTGGCCCATGCTACATAGTTTTCAGCATCGTTTGCCAATATTTTTTCTACGTTTTCAAGGCTTTTTTCATAATTGCCTTCGTTGAAATATTGGGTAGCTTTTACCATGTAGTCGGTTGCCTCGTCTTTTTCGCTAGAGCAGGAAAAAACGGTAAAAAGGAGCAATGCAAAGCTGCATTTTAAGATATTTTGCATGATAGATTGTAGGTTTGGCTTGTTTTATTTCTTAATGATTAAATTCAAACAAATCACTTGAAGACCAATGAGCGGCGTGAGGATAAGTATAATTCCTAGTTGTAAATCCTGAAATTCGGCTTCTCCCATTGCCTTCATCGTAACAGCCGCAAAAATAGTAATTAGAAAGAGTAAACAAACCGAAATGCTAATCCAGTAGTTTATTTTATTGGCAGGAATTAGTCGGAGCGTCATTTTTTTCTCTCTAGCTATTGTGCTTGCTAGAGTAGCAATGGGCGGAATGACAAACGGTGTCATCCAAGATAAGACGACCAAAAGCATTTCGCTGATTTGGAAACCTCCTGCCACCCAATTCAGCCATACCCATAAAAGACACAATGTGACGTTTATGAACCAAAAGGTTAAAATATTTCGTATGGCTTTGTATGCTGACATTTATTTTTTGTTGATTTTTATAAGTGTAAAACTCAGAATAGAAAAACCAATAAACATAAAAACGTACATTCCCGCTTTTAAGGCTTCCCCTGCGTCATTGAATAATAAATAACTTAACGTGGACATCGAAATCATAAATATGGAAAATAAACCTGTGGGCGATTGTGCTACTTGAAGCAATTCTGTATTGGTGTTTTCTGTCGTAAATTCTCCTTTATTCACATCATAGCTATCTAGCAATTTCAGTAAAATATCTGAAATCTTAGTTTCTTCTATCGTACTATCTTCATAATTAATCGTTCCTTTAGTTTTGATTCTATCCAATTGTTTCCACCGCCTTGCCAATAAAATAACACTTGTATTTAGAACATTATGGACATCAATAAGGTCTTCCAACACCTTTTGGGTGCGGTTCTTAGCTATATCTAGCCTGTATTGATTGATTTGTTCTTGGTTGAGTGACATAAATATTCTAATCCATTACTGAAACTCAAATTTACATTTTTTTGCGAGAGCCTATTGCTTTTTTAAAGGAATAAACAGAAAAGTACCGTCGTCGTGTCTGCTTCATTCATTCACTCACTTTTGTTTTTCTTTTGAAATAAATAAAAAAGTACCGTCTTTGTGCTTCGACAATTGGCGAAATACAGGAACATACGTGGCGTTCATTAGTTTTAAGTTTGATTCTAGCACACCAAAAGTCATGACATCATTGCGAGTAAAAGCATCTATTATAGCCAAAGTCATTGGAGAATGGTCAATGCCATCGGAGGTTTTATCTACGCCCGAACCTATAAACAAATGAGAACGATTCGAGAGTTCGGCATCTACCCATTTTTTGAAAGCATCCTTTTTCTTAGGATGTTTTCCGTCGGGTTTCTTTTTATCCAACGGGATTTTAGCATCATCGAATGCACTGTAACAGGCATCTACCACTAATAAGATATGCTGGCATTCTATCTTTTTTATCAATGTCTTGATATTACTATATGATACTTGATTATCTTTGAATGCCTCGCCTGCTTTACTGTTTTTGGCTATAAAATAAGCCAATGATGCCGAAACCTGACCATGCCCCGTGAAATAAATAAGCAATTGAGCGTCATTCTCGAATGCCTTTAGTGTGTATTCATTGAGCTTGCTCATAATTTCGGAGTGCGTCGGATTGCGCACAACTACGGTATCAAAACCGTATTTTTCTGCCAACATACAAGCGATGGTATCCGCATCTCTTAGCGGATTTTTTAATCGTTTCCATTCTTTGCCATCATAATCATCTACGGCAAAGAGCAAAGCAAAATCCTTTCCTTTGCGGAAATAGGTTGGCGGTTCATATTCAATATTTATGATTGTTTGGGTATAGCCGCTTTGATTGTTTGCTTTTATTAGTATGCTGTTTTCTCCTTCTTTTAGAGTGACTTTTGCGTTTATTTGGCTGTTTTTAAACGAAAAAGATGCAATAGGTTTATTGTTTACGAGTATCTGAATATCTGATTTTGTATTTACTAAATTGATAAAACCTCCAATCTCAATGTTCGGTTTTGGTGTTTTTGAGGGCAATTCAAATAAATTGATAATCGGGCGACTAATCGTCGGGTTTATTGGCGTAGGCGTTATAGGTTCTTTGTTTAGCACTTTTCGCATCAAATCAGGAATCCGATTAGGGTCATTTAGAGGCAAGGGCAACACTTCCATGCCTTTGACATAATGCAGTTTGCTCAATCCTATTTCGTTTCCGTCATATTTACCGTCGGGCGTTCTGACTACATAAGGTTGTAATGCTCCATTTTTTTGCCAAGCGGTCAATGACATCACTTTTTCCCCGTTGAGGTATTCCAAAAATCAATCTCATATTGTTTTTCAACAACGGCAATTATATCCTTTTGAATGGAACAGACTAAAACTTCTGCACTAATGTTGCCTTTTAGTGAAATAGTATTTTTCCAACTCAATGTATTCTTATCCCATATTTCGACGGTTTCTTCTCCATAAGCGATAATATATTGGTCATCGGCACTATAAAACACGTCTAATAGAGAATTGGAAGCGTTAAAGCTTTTTAAAGTAAAGGAATCCATTAGGGTAAATTTTTCGTCCCATATTCCAACTTCAGCATAAGTTTCATTATCTGAAATAGAAAGGTATTCCTTTGCCCCCGAAGACGTTTCGAGGTCATCTGAGTAGTCTGTTTTTATATTTCGTATTTCTTTCTTAGTCGTTATATTCCAAATTTTAAAACCATCAAAAACGCCTACCACTATATTTTCATTATCAGAAGAAAACGAATATCTCCTCCATAATAGTTAAAATTCAGTTTGATTTCCACTATTCTTTGCTCTGTTGCTATTTCCCATACGATAATTTCACGGGGTGTTTTGAGGACAAATCGTTCACTGTTATGCGAAAAATCACATTTCAACTCATCCATAGCAAATTCATTTCCGTTAGAAATAGGGAGTTGATGCGTAATTTTTCCTGTATGAATATTGATAATATTGATATATTCTTCATCAAAACTTGCCAACGAATGCCCATCCTTTGATACAATAAGAGGCATTTCTACAACGAAAAGTTGGTTCTTAATGCCTTCCAAAATATTGGTTGGTTTCCCAAATTTCAAATCCCAAACTTTCACCCTTTCAATACTCCCAAATTCACTAAAAAATAATATTTGGTTAGATTTGGAATAATTCAAATACATGGGCAGCGTAAATTGAGCATTGATTTCTTGGATAGTACCGCCATAATTCAAATCCCAAAAAGCAATATCTCCAGAACCGCTTCCAGAAATCAATATATCCGCAACTGGCGAAAAATCTACATAAAACACTGTATTTTCAAAAAAACTAGAACTCGCATGACTGACACCCCTAAAGTTGTTTAGCAAATTCCCTGTTTCTACTTCATAAACCAGTATCTTATTATCGTTATCGCATACCGCTAATTGTGTTCCATTTCGATTAAAAGCAATCCCTAATCTCCTATCCCCTTCTTTATTTAAATGCGGAAGACTTTCTCCTGTTTCTATATTTGTCACTTTAAAAGTACCGT
>CALOED010000297.1:0-6554 GCA_942492005.1 uncultured Saprospiraceae bacterium | reverse complement strand
ATAAATCTAAAAATGAGGGTTTTTACCCTAAACTGAGGTAATGTTGGGTTAAAACTCGAAAATCCTTTAGTTTCATTAATCCCCACACTAAAGATGTGGGGCAATAGAATTTCCTTATCGGGAATTGCTGTCATATTATTGATGATTGTAGATATTATTTCAAAATCAAGAACTTATCTTTGTTTTACTTTTTAAAATCAAATATTCTACAAAGGAAATACAACTATGATGTAATTTCAAAAAATAAAGGGATAAGTGGAGTGGGAGAGGAATTTTAAAATAAAAAGGAATGAAATATGAATGATGAAATTATTTTTCAGAATGCTATAAAATACTGATTAGTTGGCTGCGTGGGCTTTTTCTTGCTGCTGGTCGTGGTGGATAGAACGGGGATTTTCAAAGCAGTAAGAGACGAAGAAGGCAATTTCAGGAAAAAATTTAACGCTACGGCATTTCTAGGAATGGCGATGATGTTTGGATTTATGGTAAGCCTATTTTGGTGGAGCAATGTCGGATTGAATGAAAAATATCCAGAAGCCAGTTTTTTAGATTATTGGCTGAATGCCTTTTCGGTCTTTTTTATCATTCATCTTTTCGATTTACTGATTATTGATTTGCTGCTAATCGTTTGGTGGCATCCCAAATTTTTGAATTTACCCAACACGGATTATTACACCAAAAGCAAACCGCATATTCAAGGTTTTTTTCGAGGCATTCCTCTGGGGCTAATACTCACATTGTTGGTTTCCGTTTTATACTATTATATTTGAAATTATTTTTTTTGAATACAACAGAATTATGAAAATCCAAACACTCATACTTGTTTTTATCGCAATTAGCGTATTTACAAATTGTAAAAGGGGAAAAGAAACAAACGAAAACGCTAACCTTTCCGCAGCAGATACGGCAATAGTAGAAACCGCTTATACGCCAAAATTTGATTACGATACCACGCAATGGCTCGACCTTGCCGACCTTGACCAAAGCATTGCAATGGATTTGAGGTATGCTACTACCAATAATTTTGTAGAAGAAAAAATGTATGATTGCGGTCGCTGTTTTATGCGTCCGAACGCCGCTCGTGCCTTAGTAGCAGCGCATCAGGCATTGCAGAAGCAAGGCTACGGCTTGAAAATGTTTGACTGCTATCGCCCTCGACCGGTACAGCAAAAACTTTGGGATAAAGTCCCAAATCCCAATTACGTCGCTCGCCCGTGGAAAGGCTCGGAGCATAACCGTGGCGTAGCTGTGGATTTGACAATAGTGGACGAAAATGGCGAACAATTGGATATGGGGACGAAATATGATTTTTTTGGGAAAGAAGCCCATACGTATTATTCCAATTTTGAAAACGATGCAGTCATTAAGAATAGGCAACTCCTTCGCAGAACGCTCCGAAAATATGGTTTTCAGCACATCCGCACCGAATGGTGGCATTATTCTTATAAAGAAAAAGTGGTAAGCCGAGAAATTTCGGATATGCTTTGGGCTTGCGAGTAAGTTTTATTTTGGCGTGCGACTAGATAAGTTTTAAAATAAAAAGCCTGAAATCGTATTTCAAAACTTGCAAATTGGAGATATTTCATTAGCCATTATTCACAAAGCGACGAAGCCGCTTTGTCTATCTTCATTATCAGTTAGTTATGTAATAGGATTTAGTTTTGTGAATAAAGTCTATTATTTTAAAACAAAATTTTATTTCGTAACGTAAACAAAAATGACACTTTACATATTTCAATTGTGTCGAATTATTGTATTTTTACAAGATTAAAACATAGAACTAAGTTTAGTGCGTTCTGTATTGTTTTATTTTGTTTTAAATGATTGACTATTAGCATTATATATATAAACTTAACGGTTTGTGGTTTTTTTAAAAAAGTAAAATAAGAAATTGCAAATAAGCGATTAGTTTATATTTTAATATAAATTTCATAATCTACACCTAAGAATTTTAAATATAAATAATGGACCATCTCAAGAAGAAATTTCAAGAAAAAGCGTTGGCTCAATTCAAAGCTACCCGAGCAATGTTAAAAGAACATGGAAACACAAAGGTAGATGAAGTAAAAATTAGTCAGATTTTTGGAGGCGCAAGAGGCGTAAAAACTATGGTTTGGGATACTTCTCAACTCGATGCCAATGAAGGTATCCGATTTAGAGGCTATTCGATTCCGCAGTTGAGAGAAATTTTACCAAAGGTAGAAGGCGGCAAAGAGCCGTTGCCAGAAGGACTTTTTCATTTGATGCTAACAGGCGAAGTACCTACCGACGAGGAGGTGAGTTGGCTATCGCAAGAATGGCAACGCAGAGCAGAAGTGCCAGCAACTACGTTTAAGATTTTGGATAGTATGCCCACCGAAACGCATCCGATGATTCAGTTTATCATAGCGGTCAATTCGATGTCGGAGGGTAGTGTTTTCTCTACTCGCTATGCAGAAGGCATGAGCAAATCAGACTATTGGGATGCGACTTATGAAGATACTATGGATTTGATAGCTCGTTTGCCTAGAGTAGCGGCTTATATTTTCCGTCGCTCGTTCTTCAATGGCGAACATATCGAAGCGGATACGAGTTTGGATTGGGCGGCTAATTTCGCTCAGATGCTAGGCGTATCTGACGACCCTACTTTCAAAAGTCTAATGCGTTTGTATTTGACTATTCACGCTGACCATGAAGGTGGAAATGCTTCTGCACACACCGCACACCTCGTTGGTTCTACGTTGAGTGATGCGTATTTATCATTGGGGGGAGCATTAAATTCATTAGCAGGACCATTACACGGTTTGGCAAATCAAGAGGTGATTAAGTGGATTTTTGAGATGGTAGAAGAAATCGGTACAGACGAGCCTACTAAAGAGCAAATCGCTGATTATGTGAACAAGACTTTGGCAGAAGGCAAAGTGATACCGGGCTATGGTCATGCGGTATTGCGTCAGCCCGACCCACGCTTCACGGCGCAGCGAGTATTTGCAGAAGAGTACATTCCTCATGGTAAAATGGTAAATGTGGTTTGGAAAGGCTTTGAAGTAATTCCGGGCATTTTGGATAGCTTAGGCAAAGTCAAAAACCCTTGGCCAAACGTAGATGCGCACTCAGGAGCTATTTTGGTACATTACAATATGAATCAATTTAATTTCTATACGGTTCTATTTGGTGTTTCTCGTGCGATGGGCGTATTGGCGCAAATGTGCTGGTCTCGTGCAATGGGCTTCCCATTAGAGCGACCGAAATCGGTGACTACCGAGTGGGTGAACGACTATTTGGCTAAAAAAGGCTAGTTTTATAAATACTAAAAAAGCGAGTAATTCAGTTTGGATTACTCGCTTTTCTGTCAAAAAATGTTTCTTTTCAAAATCTTTGTATTCTATTGGTGTTTCTACCAATAGTGTTTAATTTAGCAGCACATTTTTATAAAATGCCCTCATAGCTCAATTGGATAGAGTGTCAGTTTCCGGCGCTGAAGGTTGGAGGTTCGAATCCTCTTGGGGGCACATCAGGAAGTCACAAATTATTGTCTGTCAATAGTTTGTGACTTCTTTGTTTGGCTTATTGCCTATTTCTTGCCAAAAAAAATTAAGATATTTCTTCCGTTTTATTTCCATACCATCAAAAGAAGTTTGAAAAACAAACACTAAATGTTTGGCTACATAGTTATGGGATGTCGAAATCGGTAGATGAGTTTATTGAAGTGGTGGAGCGTTATTGGGAGGTTAAAACCAGTTAAAATTACATTATTCAAATAAGGTAGCTTAAATTATTTTTTACTTTGGTTATCCTAAATATTACTTAGCTTTATAAAGCGTAATTCGATTTTTAAATATATTATGATAACGGTTATTGAGGATTCATGCCAGAAAATAAATAAACTGTAAACAACACAACCACAACTAAATACAGTGTTTCAAAAATGGTATAATGTTAAAGAGCATAGCTCTGGTAATATTTGTAAATGGAGAAAATACGCATAAAAAAGAAGGGCATCGCCCTGTAAATATAATCAGAGCTTGCGTTAGTCGGCCGACAAAGACCGACTAACGCCATTAATACTATCAAGTTATTTTTGAAACAGTGTACTAAGTAGCTGGAGATATTAAATCAACATCAAATGAAAAAATCAATTATTCCTTTTTTTGTGGCTCTTCTATTTTTGACTTTCACTAGCTGCGATGATGCTCAAGATGCAGACCAAGATACAAATACGGACGTTACCAATCAGTCTGATGAGGAGAATGGCGATAGTAAAACCGATTTATCAGCATCAAACACCTATTATGTTTTGGCAGAAAAAGGACTTACGATGAGAGAAGAGCCGAATTTGGATTCCAAAAAGTTGGAAGTAGTCAATTATGGTTTGGCCGTTCAAGTCATCGCTGAGGATGCTCACGCTATTTCGCCCGTAGGAGGATTGACGGGTAAAATGGTCAAAGTAATTCATGGAGATAATGAAGGATATATGTTCGATGGTTATCTGTCTAGCATTCCTGTTCCTTTAAAAAATCAAGGCGTAGAAGAATATGTTAAGTCTCTTAAAAGAAAGTCCTTGTCAGCGGATAACCGTTATGAAGATGAAAATGAAATGTCAGCAGCGGAAGTCGTTTCTATCCCTGCGGCAAGTTTTCAAGAAGCTTTATTAATTGGCCAGCGTTTAGGTTTACTGAGCATTAGTTTTGATATTCCTAACAAAAATGCAAAACAAATGCAATTTCAACTCAACGGTAAAACCAATACCGCTAAAAGAAATTTCGAAGATGACCAACATGGAAAATATGTCTTTACAGCTAATAAAATAGACAGCGGCAACGAAAACTCAATGGCAGCCAGTTATTATTTTTTCAATATTGGCTTTACGGATGGCGACCAAGGATACGAAAAATTGATGGCTTCTACTGCTTATGAAGGTGGGTCGTGGACTTGTACATTGGAGAAAAAAGACGGAAATTATGTGTTTACAAAAACATCTACGGCGGATTAAATCAATCAATCGGTTGTCTTTTTCGCAAAAACGGACTACTGCGCCTGAGATTTCTCGGACGTAGTAGTCCGTTTTAGTAATACTTACGTCAAAGATGTGCAGATGTAAAATTTCAGAGTCGCTGCGCTCCTACTTCCACTTCCGCTGCGCATTAATCGCCTCTTTCTCTCGGAATGCTCGCTCCAAATCCACATCGAAAATATTAGCTAAATGCAGCAAATAACTCAACACATCGGCAAATTCGCCTTCCATATTTTCACGAACGCCCGCTTTTTCTTTTTCTTGATAGAGGTTGTCTATATCTCGAATGGATTTGGCAAGTTCTCCGATTTCTTCGGTGAAGAGTAGCCATGTTTGCAAATGACTGGCTTTGTCCCAGCCGTTGGCTTCACATACTTTTTGGACATAAGTTTGCAAATCGGAAAGCGTCGGTTGTTCTTTTATTTTTATCATGATTTGTTGGCTTTAATGAAGTGTAAAAGTAAGGAAATTTTCAGTTGCTTACCGTTCCGTCTTTACCTCCAAAACCTCAAAACCATATTCATTGCCCGAAAAGATGGGGCCGCATGAATGACTCATCACCATTTTTTCTTCCTGAGGTCGAAGTTCAACGATTTTGGTAGAACCGCCCGAATCATCGTCAATACGGTATTTGACAAATAAAGTCAGCGTGGTGTGTGTGTTTTTAATAAAACCATCGTACTCTATCTCTAATCCACCAGTGCGAATAGAGGAAGTGATAAATTGCGCTAAATTGGTTTCAGTTGTTTTCATTTGAATATTTTTGATTTTTTTAAAAACCTTTTTTATCTACTAAAATCGAAAGAATAAATACGACAAATTACAAATTTGACTAACTTTAACGATGAAGAAACTCAGTTCGACGAAAAATAGATAATTTATATCTTAACATTTAAGTAATTGAGACTTTTAATTTTATCAAAATATAACAAGGACAAAATGAATTTTATTTCCAGATTGAAAAGCGGATGGAACTTTGCAAAAATTAGCCTTCGTATGCTCAATGAAAACCGTGAATTACTCTTATTCCCAATTATTTCTAGTTCGGCATTGATTCTAATTTTATTAACGTTTTTTGGTGGTGGCTATTTCCTGTTTGCAGCACAAATAGAGGCAGCATTTGATAGCTCGGGAGGTGCAATATTGGGCTATGTGTTGATTTTCTTATATTATTTCATCAATTATTTCATCGTCGTATTTTTCAATTCAGCACTGGTGTATTGCTCCATGAAGATTTTCAACAATGAAAAAACATCTCTAAGCGACGGACTTAACTTTGCACTGACCAAAATCAGTAAAATATTTAGTTGGGCGGTATTGTCTGCTACGGTGGGTGTTATTTTACAAATGGTGCAAGAATCCGGCAGAATAGGCGAATTTATAGCTTCGCTTTTGGGTTCTGCGTGGTCAATTTTGACCTTCTTCGCTGTTCCAATTTTGATATACGAAGAGCGAAACGTGATTGATACCGTAAAGGAATCGACTAGAATTGTAAAAGAAAAATGGGGCGAGTCGATTGCAGGAAGTGTGAGTTTTGGTTTGTTGCAATTTGTTGGCTTCC